>CAXGRO010000497.1:0-4678 GCA_964012055.1 uncultured bacterium | reverse complement strand
TGTGTGCGACCAAAACCGGCTGTCAGTGGCGGATGTTGCCGCCCGATCCAGGGCCACCACGCGGCAGCCGCGCGGGTTGAGGGGTTCGGTGACGCGCTTGATGGTGCCGCCCTTGCCTGCCGCGTCGCGGCCGTCAAAGGTGATTACGACTCGCATCCCCTTTTCCCTAACCCAGTACTGAAACTTTACCAGCTCGTGACTCAACCGCATCAATTCGATTTCGTAGCGCCGGCGTTTGAGTTTGTTTTTGGGAGATTGCACTATGTCGTTGGACAATTCCTTGCTTTTCGACTTCTCTTTTTTCTTTGCTTTTTTTGCAGCCATGATATTTCCTCAGGTAAAAGTGGGCAGGTAGGCTTCAACCAGGCACTGTAAAACGACGCGATGTGCCGCCACCCGCTGGACCATTTGTCCGCCGGTGGGCGATTCGCAGGTGAGCAGGTGGTCGGTGTGGTCACGGTACATATGCAGGGGAATGCCCTCGCCGCGTAGAGCCTCCTTGTCGACATCGGCAAAGACGAGCCCGTTGTGCGCCCGGTGCCCTTCAATTTCGACGCAGGTATTGAGCGGACAAACTTCCGCCACCCGGCGCACAATGTCGGCGCCCATGCCGGGGGCGTGGCGGCGCAATTCGTAGAGGTAAAAACGCGGCGCTCGTTGGCGCTCACCGCATAGGCCAGCATAAAGCGCGTTTCCACCTCTAAGGCGCGGCGCACCGCCTGGGCGCAGTCGCGATGGCTGAGAAACATGGCCCGCAAATAATCCTCGGCCCGGGTCCCGCGCATGACGGTCGCATCGTCCTCTTTGACAATCCAACCGATGCGCAACCCGACAAACTCCAGGCCGTGGCGCTCGCTATAGTACTTGCCCAAATTCTCGCCAAAGAGCTTCGACACGGCGTAGAGCGAATCGGGGTTGAGCATATCGTCCAAGCGCATGTGCACCCTCTTGGCCGGGTCCAGCGTCTCGGGCGTGGTGCGCAGCGTATTGCCGTGCTGGGTGTGGTTGGTAGTCGCAAAAACGAGCCACCGCACCCCGGCCCTCACACATTCCTCGCACACCAAATAAGTCGCTTCAATATTGTTGTCGCGCACGCTCTCCCACCCGGCATCGGGACTGGGATCCGCCGCCAAGTGCACCACCGCGTCGAGCCCCTCAAAAAGCCCTTCAACTTGCTCGGCCCGCGCCAGGTCGGCAACAGTAGAGGGAAAATCCACCGCCTCGAGCGTAAAAGATTTTAATTCGTAATCATCCCCCAAATGCTGCCGCAATACCGTGCCAATGGTCCCGTTTGCACCGGTGATGCCAACGCGTTTAATATCGGCCATAGAATTCTATCGCTTACTCACTCCAGGTGGATACGTCCCATAATCAATCGAGATACTGACAATGTCAAATTTAACGGCAAAACGCAAGTTTTTACGAATGTTGTTCCCCCTCTACCATATTCCTATCTTCCCTCTATAATTTCTGGTACCGTCTTCACCGACCATATACTGTACCAAAGTCTTAGTTATAACCCATACGACCACCCCCACTCCGCGTACCAAGCAAACGCCATAAATACGAGGCCTCCATGTCACCAAAACCCAACCTGCTCTACATCCACTCCGACCAGCACAGCCCCTACGTAACCGGCTGCTACAGCGACCCCCTGGTGCAAACCCCCAACCTCGACAGCCTGGCGCAAAACGGCGTAGTACTCGACAACACCTACTGCCCCTCCCCCATCTGCGTCCCCTCGCGCATGTCCATGCTCAGCGGCCGCTTCCCGCACGAAAATGACGTGTGGACCAACACCCACATTCTCGACTCGGCCATCCCCACCTTCGCCCACGCCATGGGCGCGGGCGGCTACCGCCCCCTGCTCGTCGGCCGCATGCACTCGGTCGGCCCCGACCAACTACACGGCTACGCCGAACGCCTAGTGGGCGACCACGGCGCCAACCACGCGGGCGGCGTGGGCGCCGACCACGGCACCCTGTCGGGCACGGCCGGCCCGGCGCGCGTCAGCCTGGAAAAATCGGGGCACGGCCAAAGCGCCTACCAGGTGCACGACGAAGACGTCACCGCCGCCACCGTCGACTACCTAAACCGCCTGGGCGTGCGCAAGCGCGCCGGACAACCAGCCGAGCCCTTTTCCGTCTCGGTCGGTTTCATGCTGCCCCACCAACCTTTCGTCGCCCGCCGCCAGGACTACGAATATTACTACGAGCGCATCACCCCGCCGCAAACCCCCCTGCCTTTTAGCGACGACCTGCACCCACACCACAGGGAATGGCGCCAGGGCTGCGGCATCGAAGAAGTCAGCGAGCCAGAAATCCGCCGCGCCCGCGCCGCCTACTGGGCCCTGGTAGCGCGCATGGACATTTTAATCGGCCAAATACTGGACGCCCTGCGCGCCAACGAGTTGGACGACAACACGCTCATCATCTACACATCGGACCACGGCGAACAGGTGGGCGAACACGGCCTGTGGTGGAAGCAGACTTTCTACGAAGACTCGGTCAAAGTACCGGCCATTCTCTCCTGGCCCGGCCACCTGCCCCAGGGCACGCGCTGCAACCGCGTCATCTCCTCCCTCGACCTCAACGCCACCATGCTGGACGCACTCAACTGTCCCCCCCTGCCCCACTCGCGCGGCCGCAGCCTGCTAAACCTGCTGCGCCACCCCGACGCCACCGAATGGGAAGACGTCGCCTTCTCCGAATTCTGCCTCGACAGCGCCGGCGGTGGCGGCCCCGCCGGCTCCTCCGGAGCCCTGCGCCAGCGCATGGTACGCCGCGGTCCCTGGAAACTCAACTACTACTACGGCCACCCCTGCCAGCTTTTCAACCTGGAAGAAGACCCGCGCGAAACGCACGACCGCGCCGCCGACCCCGCCTACAAAGAGATCGTCGACCAACTGACAGGCGAAGTTCTCGACGGCTGGGACCCAAACTACATTGCCGCCCGCATGGAGGCCAAGCGCCGCGACAACCAAATTCTGAGTCAATGGGCCAATAAAGTGCAGCCCCCAGATCAGTATCGCTGGACTTTGCTGCCCGAAATGGATTATTTGGACGAAGATCAAATGTAGGATTAATTGTGCGTTGAAATGGGGTGAAACTGGCGTTTGCCTGTAACGCGGTGAGGGGGAAGGGAAGGGAAGGCCCCGAGGGACTCACAAAGCACCAGAGGCAAGGCCCCCACCCCAAGGCGCCCCAAGCCAACGCCACCCACCTACACCTACCCCCAAAACCACCGTTATATTTCCCTTCCCTCTAAAAAAAGAACGCCTCGGCTGTACCCCGCAGAATCTGTTCCCGGTCCGCGTCGCTCAAAAAATCCAGCCGTTCGCGAACGAGGGCGACGCTGGCCTCGTAGGTGTGCTCGCCCTGCACCTGGTAGGGGCAGTCGCTGGCCCACATGAGGCGCTGGGCGCCAAAGGCCTCGTAGACGCGCCGGATCAAATGGCTCAGATCGTCGTAGGGCGGCTTGGCCTCACCCAAAACGTAGAAAGCCGAGGCCTTAACCATAACCTTGGGGTATTGCGCCAAAGCGCAGAGCCCATCGATATGCGCCTCCTCTATGGGCTTGGAGCCGACGCCAATGCGGCAGAGGTGATCGATGATCACCGGCGTGTCGGGAAAGCGCTCGCAGTAGCGACCCGCCAGCGGCAAATCGTCCGGGCCAATGAGCAGGCACATGGCCAGGTTGTGATGGACGCCGGCGGCGTACATGCGGTCGACGCCCGGGCTCTCCTGCAAGGGGTATAGGCGGAAACCGCGCACGCCCTCTTGGGCCAGACGCACCATTTCCTCGTCCGGTTTGGCGGCACTTTCGTCGACCACGGCAATGCCAGAGAACACGCCTTCGTACTGGCGCATGGTGTCGAGCATATAAGAATTGTCCACGCCGTAATGGTTCATCTGCACTAGCACGATGCGGTCGACGCCGCTCTCTTTGCCGTGGGCGATGATTTCCTCGGGAAAGAAAGTGGCGGGTTTTACGGTGGCCGGATCAAACTCGGGCGCGTAGGGGTATTTTTGCAGATCCTGGTTCCAGACGTGCACGTGAGCGTCTATATAGTTCATGAAGTTTCTCCTATTGTTGGGCGAAGGGTTCCGCGCCGTCTTCCCGACCCCGGCCTACGGGCCGCAACTGCCCCTTGCCGCTGACGGCAAAGCGGCAACCGTCGCGATCGTCCTCGACATAGCGCGCAAACCACTGCTCAAGGGTTTCTCTTAATTCGGCCAGGCGCGGCGCCTGGGCCACATCGTCCACCAGATTGTTGCGCTCATCGGCGTCGCCAACCAGGTCGTAAAGTTCGCACGGGCCGTCCGGGTAGCGGTGCACGTATTTCCACTCGCGGGTGCGAATCATGCGCGTGGTCCCGTACTCGTCGTAGATCACCACATTGTCGCGCCCGTCCCCCTCCTCTCCCAGCCAGGTCGGCAACACACTCTCTCCCGGCAAATTGCGCCCCTCGGGCAAAGGCAGACCCAGGTAATCTAACAACGTCGGCATAAAGTCGTAGGCGCTGACCATGGCGCTCTGTACAGCGCCGGCCGGAATGCGGCCGAGGTGGCTCAGTAAAAACGGCACTTTAATCGAATTCTCATACATATTGAGCGGACTGGTGCCGTTGCCCTTGCCCCAAAAGCCGTGGTGCCCGCAGCTAAAGCCGTTGTCGCTG
>CAXGRO010000496.1:0-4679 GCA_964012055.1 uncultured bacterium | reverse complement strand
CGTGCCCAAGGCGGCGCGCGCGTATTTGGCATAAGCCTCCCACTGCCGTTCGTCGCGCGCCCGCTCCGCCTTTTCAATCAGCTGCCCGGTCAACTCGTGGCGGTCCTGTATGCGCGGATTCTCAATGAAAAACCGGCGCATGCGCTGGTAGCGCACCTCGTTTAGCGACCACATATTTTTGGCGAATTCCAGCGTGCCCCAGCGCACCATGCGGTCGGCGCCCAGATCGTACCCTACTCCCTGGGCACTTTCTTCGTCGGTAGCCCCCTCGTTGTTGAGCAAAAACACCGTGCGGTCCAGTACCCGCAGCGAATCCCCCTCGGCGCCAAAGAGCACCATCAACGTCGACATCCAATCGCCCAGCACATAACCGTATTGCCGGGGCGCCGCTCCCCGCTTGTCGAGCACCTTCAGGTGGTTGGTGTTGCGCCCCATGGTAAAGAGAAAGTGCGAGTGGACCCGGTCGTGAATTTCAATACTCTCGGCCGGAAAGAGAATGGTCACCCACTGGGTCTCGGCCTTGCTTAGCGTGCGTTCGACTTTACCAAAGGCCTGGGCACGCTCACCTAGATCCGTGGCATAAGTTATGGCGCCATTCTCCTCATCCAGCAGAAAAGCCTGCACATTTATTTCGTCCGGCACCAAACCAGTTACGCGGTAATTGCCCCCCCGGTCGGCCAAAAAAATCCAGGGGCGCCAGGGCTCTTCCCTGAATGACGGCTCCAGCGCCACCACCCCAAAGGGCACGGGGTCGTCGGCCGTGGTGCTCTTGCGCGGCAGCAAACGCAGCTCGCCGCGAATGTCGCCCAATTTGTCGAGAATATTTTTGTCGTGGGCGGCACGCAACTCCTCGCCGTCGGGCCCAAAAACTTCGGCGTCCCACAGCGCCCGGTCGAGCACCCCTTCGATTAGCTCGCACTGCCGCAACACATTTTCAATAACCACATCGGCGGGCAAATCCAGTGGCGTGTCGAGCCTGAGCCGCGCATCGTTCACCGTCATAATACTCAACGCCATCTGCCCCGCGTCCTGGGCAATCGCCCCGTCGGGAATCACTACGTCGCCCTCCACGTAACTGTCCCACCCCAAGCCCTTGATCGGACTGATGCCGTTGACCATGGCGCGCCGTGGATCGCGCCCCAAGTCCTGCGCCGCCGCCTCGGCATAGCGCATAAAACTGCGCCCCACCGGCACAAAAAAACGACGAAACGCCGAGCTAAAGGTGTTGTTCCACACCCCCAATTGGTCGCTCTGGCTCGACAAGTCCAGCGCAATAAATAAGTTGATGTCCAGGCTATCGGCCTTGCTTATTTTTTTGGCGAACTCCGGCCGTCGGCGCGCGTGCCGGTTTAAAAAATCCTTGAGACCGGCCTGCCCGGTAAAATGCCCCCCGGTCGCCAAGAGCACTACCGAACGCCCCGGCGGCTTCTCTTGCAGATAGTAGGCCAGTTCTATCAGCGCCGCCGCCCCCACTGCGCTCTCGGCCGCCGGCGTCAACGCCGGCGCCACCGAAATGCCGTCGTAGTACGTCTCCACCGCCCACAACTCGTCTTTGAGCTCTACATCCTGCCCCGGCACCGTGCCCCAGATATTCCAACTGGTGTGGCGTTCCCAATCGACCCGTGCCCGCACCCGGGCGCGCATTGTCCCCTCGCCCAACTTTTTCTTTAACGCCACCCCCTGCTCGCGCTCCAGCCAAAACCTGGGGATGTCCACCGGCGCCCAACTCCACTTCTGCTGCGCCTCAAACAAGGTCGTCTGCTGCGGCGCTATAAATAGTATAGCCCGCGCCCCCAGCGAGGCGGCATTGAGCCAATTGTTCCAGCTGTTAAATTCCAGCAGCACAATGCCGCCTTCGAGCGGCTTGCCGTTCAGTTCGCGAAATTCACCACTGCCCCCGTAGAACAAATCGCCTTCGATGCCCGCCGCCCCCGTCGTATTGGTGCGCACCATATTGGGCCACAGCGACACCAGTTCAAGACGCTCGCCCTCCTCCACCAATACGAGCGATCCCCCTTTGTCCACCGGCACCACCACCTCAAACGGCTCGCGCACGACCTCTTGCACCCCCGCCGCCCGCAGCTCCCGCTCAATCAAATCGGCGGCAAAGCGATTGCCTTCGTAGCCGGCCATGCGCGAGCCGTTCGTCGACAGCGCCGTAATCGTCTGCCGCAAACGCTCCAGGTCCGCGGCATGGGCATCCCCCAGCACCAACAGCAACAACCCGTATGTCAGAATACGTCCCGCCATGCCTAAACCCAGTAAATAGAGTTGCCCACCATGCCAGTGAGGTAGTCGATCACCAGCCAGATGCCCGAAATAAGCATGCGACCAGCGATAATGCCCAAAAAGAAATCGCGGCTGCGCGAAAACAGCGGCGCCCCCCCATATTTGAGAATAATCACCTTGATGAGCCAGGCCAGAAATACGCTAAACCACATCCAGTCGACCAGCCCACTGGCCATAATCGGAAAACCAATGGGGTGCAGCGGCCACCACAAAAAGCGCTGCCGCAACCAAGTGAGCAGGAGCATGCCCGCCGCGCCAATGCCGGCAAAGCCCATGCCCTCCCAATAAATCCCATTTGGCTCCAGCGTCTTGACTGCCGTGCGGTAAATGACGTTGGGCATGCCCCTAAAGAACCAACTGCTGGTATTAATTCCCCCGTCGCGGTAGGCCAATTGCATCACCGTCCACAGCGATCCTGTGAGCCCCAAAAAAAGGGCGATGAGAATGCCCCAAAACACATAGCGCCTACTGCGCCGGTCCATACCCTCAATCAGCTTGAGCCCGTTGGCCACCATGCCCATGAGAAACACGCGGATGTCGGCGGAAAAAATATACGACAGCGAAAAAGCGGCGATCGCCTTGGTGCCTAAAAGTGTCGACCCCAGCCCCCACACCATAAAGTCGGGCGCCACCATGGGCGAAATGAGTGCTGGTATGCCCGACTCGGCTACCACGCGGCTGATGCCGGTGAAAATGACCATGGCCACCACAATAAACCCCAGCGCCGCCCACCACGGCACGTCCAAATAGACAAACCACAAGAGCATGACCAGCGAGCCGCCGAGCAAACCCAGCACCGCGGCGCGGTAAGACATGATCTCGTCGCCGTCGTCGAGCTGCGAATCCAACCCCAAAAACTTGCGCCCCACCTGCAACAGATGCTCGCGCCCCACCCACAGCCCCAGCGCCACAAAGAGACACAACGCGCCCATACCCTGATAATTGATCAACTCCGTCACCCGCACCGCCCATACGTCCTGCGTCTTGATCACGCCCGAGGTGACAAAGAGGGCGCGCTCCACCTTGGCCAAAAGGGCAAACCCCCAAATGCCGGCGGCGATGTCGGGACTGATCAAATAGGAAAACCCCAACACCGCAAAACTCAGGGTCATATTAATCGCCTGGCCGCCGAAAATGGGAAAACTCCAGGCGATTTGAATCGTCGGAAACCCCGGAAAGTACCGGCTCAGTCCGGTAAACAATCCCACCACGATGGGAATGGCCGCCCCGTACCACATCGCCCGCCGCTTAAAAAACGAATTGACCGCCTTGTCGTCCTCGCCGCGAATGAGCACCTGCGCCACCTGCACCAGCGGGTAGGCCAGGCGCTCGCGGTCCATCCACTGCCGCCGCAAAATAACCGCAGCGCTGATCATCGTAACGTAGAGCCCCAGCAGCAAAACGCTCCACAACAACATGGGCCGGACCCACAATTCGTAGGGAATGCGGTACGTGGCCGTGCCAAACCCTTCGAAGAAATCTCTATTGCCGTTGCCGTCGTCAACCATGATCTCGCGCGGCAAATGGGGAAAGAGCAGCTCCTCCCACTTATTTTCCGGACTGACGTAGTAGAAAGCGCCGGTGATGGCCGGCAGAATGGTTTCACACAGCCCCATGGTAGACACCGAAGCCACCACCAGCAGCATAATGTAGACGACAATCAACTCCGAGCGATTCAGCGCCAGATTGCCGCCCATAGCCGCCAGCGCCGCATTAACCAGCAGGGCCACCACCATAAAACTGGAAAACAACACGCCCGGCGAGTAGACCGGCATTTTGTCAAAGGGATAGAAATGGTAGACGTAATACAGCGCCACGACCAAAAAAATCAGCGCCGCAAACCAGGGCCTGGAGGCCGTAACCTTGAACAGCGTGTTGAGAAAACCGACCAGTACTAGGAAGAGGAAAATAGCCCCCGGCGCGCTAAAATCCAGCGTCATATAACTGCCGG
The DNA here is from genome assembly GCA_964012055.1 of uncultured bacterium. Lineage (GTDB taxonomy): Bacteria > Latescibacterota > UBA2968 > UBA8231 > UBA8231 > CAXGRO01. The sequence continues at coordinate 439 of CAXGRO010000496.1, read as the reverse complement.
AGATGACGATGTCGGCGTAATTGGCCCCAACGCCGAGAAAAAAGGAGAGGAAAGAACCGACGAGGAGCGCCCGCAGTGTCAGGGGTTGGTGCCGCGCCTCCTCATCCCCGGTGACCGAAGCACCGCGAAAAGAAAGGTACTGCCTGAAATCCTGGGGGATTCCTATTTTCATTTACAACTCATTTATCAACCGCCTTCAGTGCATCTACCACACTTTTCTCCACCAGTTCATATAATTCATCTATATCGTCTTCTGTGGCAATGAGCGCCGGCGCCATGGCAAACCACAGCGGGTCAATGCGCATGACCAGGCCGTTGTCCAGCGCCGTCTTCTTGAGCGCCTGCCCCAACTCGGGACACGCCTCGCCGTCGCGCATCAACTCCACCCCGCGCAGCAGCCCCTTGCCCCGTATCTCGCGCACCACGCCGTATTTTTCCA
>CAXGRO010000495.1:0-4688 GCA_964012055.1 uncultured bacterium | reverse complement strand
GGGGCAGGACGTAGCGGATGGGCTGGATGGAACCGTCGGACCGGCGCACTTGCTCGACGTGTTTCCGGGTGATGACCGAATGCTCGATGAGCAGGTCGTCTTCGACGACGCTGCCGTAGAGGTAAGAAGTGCCTTTGATGGTGACGCGTTCGCCCACGCGCATGGGGAATTCGTCGCTGCCGGTCATAATGACGCGCGCTTCTATACGGCTGTTGCGGCCGACGTGCAGGTTGCCTTTGAGGATATTGCCGGTTAGCACTTCGACGCCGTCCTCCAACACCAGCGTTTGTTCGGAGTAGGTGCTCAGGTGTACGCCCGACTCTAGTATTACTCCTTCTCCCAATACGATGTGGCCGCTCAAATTGCAGTGGTCGCCTATGTGGACACGGCGGTTGAGCCGCACTCGGGGTCCGATGGATGCGCCTTTGCCAATGACAATGTCCAACGGACCGCGGTCCTTGTCCATGGCGACTATTTGTTCGATGACGGCATCGTCAATGAAGAAGTCCTCGTCGTCGACGATGGTGATGATGTCCATCAGGCGCTCGTAGGCCCAGCGCCGGGCGATAGAATCCATGCGGCGCCAGGCGCTCTTCTCATTAAATCCGAGAATCTCCTCCTCGTTGCGGGCCTGGACGGCGCGCACAGTTTTGCCGCTCCGGTTGAAAATATCCACCAGGTCGGTGAGCATGACTTCGCCCTGGGCGTTGTCGGTTTGGATGTCGCCAATGTGGGCGCGCAATAAGCTTTCCTTAAAAGCGTAACCGCCGGTGTTGATCTCGCGCGTTTCCAAAAGCTGGTCGCGGCTGAACACGTACGGGCGTCCGTTGTAGGAAACTTCGTAAGGAGCGTCTACTAGGCTGAGGATGTCTTTGTGTTCTTTGATTTCAATGACTTTGCCCGCGTCCGCCCCGGTGGTGGCGCCCTGGGCGTCTGTCTGTGGGACTCGTAAGATGCGGCCGTAGTGGTTTTGTGCGGTCGGGCCGCTGTAGGGGCAGGTCAATACCATCATGTCGCAGTCGCCGCCCTCAAATTCACTGCGGATGTGTGCCACGGCGTTGGCAGTGAGCAGGCCCATGTCGCCCAGAAAGATGTAGACGTGGCGCTCCTCGGGGTCTGGTGCAAAAGCGTCTAGACACACGCGCACTGCGTCGCCAGTGCCGGCCGGCAGGCCGAGGACCGGGTTCTCCTGATAGGCGAAAGCGCGCCCGGGTTGGGCGCCGGTGGCGCATGCCACATCATCGGCCTTGATGCCGACGACGATAATTTGATTGGGGCTATCGAGGCCGTTGCGCACTGCGTCGGCGACGCGCAATACGGTGGGTTTGCCCCAGATTTCGTGCAGCATCTTGGAGGTTTCGGAGCGGATGCGTTTGCCGTGGCCGGCGGCCAAGACAATGCCGATGCGCGAGTTGTCGAGGGCGATGGGTGAGTTGAGTTGCTGGAGTAGGTCTTTGATTTGGTTTTTTTCGTGCGGCATATCGGTGTCTGTTTAAGCCTGAGCGGCAATGGTCGGCTGTGTCTCGCCATTGTTGGTTGTGGGGGTGGCGAGGATGTCTTGTAGGGCGTCTGGGGCCTGCGCCAGTCGCATGAGCACTTCGTGTAGGGATATGACGACTTGGTCGGCGGCGGGTTCCAGGCGGACATAGGTGCCGTCAGGTTGCAGTTGCCGCGTTTTGACGCGGTCGGCCAGGGCCAGTTCGAGCAACTCGCGCAAGAGGCGTTCTTTGAGGTCGGTGTCTTCGACGGGGAAGACTACTTCCACCCGGCCGCGCAGGTTGCGGTTCATCCAGTCGGCACTGCCGGCCCAGATTTCTGCGTCTCCGCCGTTGGCAAAATAAAATACCCGGCTGTGTTCCAAAAAGCGCCCGATGATGCTGTAGACGCGGATGTTGTCGCTAACGCCGGGCAGGCCCGGCCGCAGGCAGCAAATGCCGCGCACTATCATGTCTATTTGCACACCGGCCTGCGAAGCCCGGTAGAGAGTTTGGATGATTTGGGGATCCATGAGGCCGTTCATCTTGGCCATGATGGCGGCCGGGCGGCCGGCGCGGGCGTGTTCGATTTCGTGCTCGATGCGCTGGATGGTGCCCTTCATCAGAAAGTTGGGAGCCACCAGTAGTTTATTGAAGGAGATCTCCGGAGCGTGGGCGGTGAGCAGGTTAAAAACCTGGGCGACGTCGGCGGTGATGTCCTGGCGCGCGGTAATCAGCCCTAGGTCGGTGTAGAGCCGCGCCGTCACGTGGTTGTAATTGCCGGTGCCCAAATGGGCGTAGCGCCGCAAGCGGTCGTCGTCGCGCCGCACCAGCATGGAGAGTTTGCAGTGGGTCTTTAGGCCCATGACGCCGTAGACCACGTGCACGCCGCTTTCTTCCAGCTGTTTGGCCCATTCGATATTGGCCGCTTCGTCGCCGCGCGCCTTCAACTCCACCAGCACCGTCACCTCCTTGCCCCGTTCGGCGGCATCGATCAAGGCCTGCGCCACTTCGGAGTCGTCGCCAGTGCGGTAGATGGTTTGTTTGATGGCTAGCACTTTGGGGTCATTGGCCGCCATGCGGATGAAGTCTATGACGGTGGAGAAAGATTCGTAGGGGTGATGCAGGAGTATGTCCTGATTGCGGATGCGGGCGAAGAAGAGCTCTGGTTCATCGGGCAATTTGCGCTCCACCGGCGCAAAGGGTAAATCTTTGAGGTCGGGGCGCGGTACTTCGTAGAGGTTCATGACGCGGTGCAAGTTGACCGGCCCGTTGACCCGGTAGATCTGGGTGTCGTCCAGGTTGAACTGTCCCTGCAATTGGTGCACCAGAGTGGGCGGCGCCTTGGCGGATATTTCCAGTCGAACTTCGTCGCCCTTGCGCCTGTTTTGCAGTTTTTCGGCAATCTCTTCGAGCAGGTTGTCGGCCTCATCTTCGTTGACGTAGAGTTCGCTGTTGCGCGTTACCCTAAAAGGCGCCGCCCCCAAGCTCTCGTAGCCGCGGAATAGTTCGTCGATCTGCAATTCCATAATGCCGGCCAGGGTGACAAAGTGGATGCCGCCGTCGCCCTCGGGCAGGCGCAGGATGCGCGGCAGCACCCGCGGCACGGTGACCACGCCCAGGGTAGTATGGTGGCCGTAGCGCAGCACGGCGCCAATGCACAGGGCCTTGTTGAGGACGCGGGGAAAGGGGTGTGACGGGTCGATGACGATGGGGGTGAGGATGGGCTCTAGTTCTTCCCGCCAATAGTGCTGGACAAATTTGAGGTGTTCGCCTTTGAGCCGGTGCGCCTCCCACAGGTGGATGCCCTTGGCCGCCAGGGCGGGCAGCAGGTCGTCGTTCCAACAGTGGTATTGGTCTTCGACCAATTGGTGGGCACTGACGGCGATGCGCTCGAGTTGCTCATCCGGCGTCAGGTGGTCGGCGCCAGAAGAAGGCCTACCGGTCTCGCGCAATTGGATGAGTCCGGCGACCCTCACTTCAAAAAATTCGTCGAGGTTGCTGGCGACAATGGCGAGAAACTTTACGCGCTCCAGCAGGGGGTTGCCCAAATCCTGGGCCTCTTCGAGGACGCGCCGGTTGAAATCCAACCAGGAGAGTTCGCGATTAATGTAGTATCCGGGGTTGTCCAAATGCATTTCCATTGGCTGCAGTTCCCGTTGTTAGGCTGCAGTTAGTTTGACTTAAATGTGTGCAATTCAAAGAGATATGTCAATTATTAATCTAGGGCATTAATCGTTTGGCGGACAAATTTCACCGACTTTCTCAGCGCTTCGCGCCGCTCGCCTTCAATGCCGCACTCGTAGGCCAGGTAACCGGTAAACCCGATTTCTTTGAGGGCCTGGAGTCCGGCTTTCCAGTCGATGTCGCCGGTGCCGGGTTGCATGCGCGTGTTGTCGGCCATGTGCACGTGACCGACGTATTGATTGGCCTGGCGCAGGGCGGCGGGCGTGTCGGTTTCTTCGATGTGCATGTGGAAGAAATCGCTGAGCAGGGCGACGCCGGGCGGGTCGCCAGCGCGCTGGATGATTTCGATGCCGTCGGACTGGCGCCGCAGCAAATGCTGTTCGTAGCGGTTGAGCGGTTCGAGCAGCAGGAGGGTGTTGTGCTGGTCGGCGTGGGCGGCTAGGTCTTTGACAATTTCAACCAGCAAGTCTTTTTCTAGGGCAATGGCATCTTTGAGTGGCGAGAGGTCGGGTATGCGCGGCGCCCCAAAAATGGGCGGGACGATCTGGCCGGTGGCGCCAAAGTGGCCGGCGGCTTGCAGGTTGTTGCGCGTTTCGTCGATGCTAGCGCGCCGTTTGCCCGGGTCGGGATCTAGCCAGTCGAAGGTGGTCTGGCCACAGATGGAGGCGATTTTGATGGAGCGACCGTCGAGCGCTTTTTCGTAGGTTTCAATGTGGTCGTAGAGTTGGGTCCTGCCCGAAACTTCGAGGCCTTCGATATTGAGTTCTTCGGCGAAGTCGAGTTTTTCGCTTAGGGTGTCGCCGGGAAGGAGGCCTTCTTGGAGAGCGATTTTCATAGTTTTATCCTTTTTTTGAATATACAATATAGTGGCCACTTTTTAAGCGGCCATTCGGCCGAATTCCCTCAGGGAGGGATAGTGGGGTGATTTTTTTAGCCAACTGGCATTCCAATCGAAGGTGGAAAAAATACGTTTTAGAAGCCGTCTTAAAATTGCGCGTTCTTCGCGCGTCTTTTGAGTAAGAGATG
>CAXGRO010000494.1:0-4720 GCA_964012055.1 uncultured bacterium | reverse complement strand
TCGCGGTTGGCGCGGCCGCCGGCGTCGTTGTAGCCGGGGCAGATGTCCATGGTGATATCGACGCAGTTGACGCCTATTTGTTTTAGGAAGGCGAGGTCGTTGGGGCGGTCGAGCCAGTCGGGGCTGATGCGGGTGCCTATTTTGATCATGCGCGGGGTTCCTGGAAGGGGTTTGGGTGTGGGGCGGTGGGTGTGCGGGTTAATGTGGGGAACGGGGAGGGGGGCGTCAAGCGGAAGAGGGGGTAGGGGTTGTAATTATGGACGATCCTGGGAGGAGGGGTGATCGTATGGGGGAGTGCTGCGAAGTTTGATTCTAAATGTCAAGTAGAGAAGGTTGACATCTATTGCGGTCGATTGCTTTTTAAGCCCCCAACCAAAGCGAGGCCATATTGACCATGGAACATCCCAATACCGAAGCCGTTAAATCTTACCTATTGCAATTGCAGGACGAGATCTGCGCCGCCCTGGAAGAAGAGGACGGGGAGGGCCGTTTTTTTGAGGACGCCTGGGAGCGTCCTGGAGGGGGTGGGGGGCGCACGCGGGTGTTGGAAGAGGGGGAGGCGATCGAAAAAACCGGTGTCAATTTTTCGCACGTCTTTGGCGACCGACTGCCGCCCTCGGCCTCGGCGCGGCGGCCCGAGTTGGCGGGGCGGGGGTTTCAGGCCATGGGGGTGTCGCTGATCGTGCACCCGCGCAACCCGTACGCGCCCACTTCGCACGCCAATTTGCGTTTTTTTATTGCCGAAAAAGAAGGCGAGGAACCGGCCTGGTGGTTTGGCGGCGGTTTTGACCTGACGCCCTACTATGGTTTTGCCGAAGACGCGGTGCACTGGCACCGCACGGCGCGGGCGGCTTGCGAGCCCTTTGATGCCAAGCTCTACCCGCGCTTTAAGCAGTGGTGCGACGAGTACTTTTATTTAAAACACCGCGACGAGCCGCGCGGCGTCGGCGGCCTGTTCTTCGACGACTTTAACGAGGGCGGTTTTGAACCCTGTTTTGCTTTTGTGCGCAGCGTGGGGGCGCACTACCTGAAGGGATACATGCCCATATTACAGCGCCGCAAAAAAACGCCCTACGGCGAACGCCAGCGCAACTTTCAACTGTATCGCCGGGGGCGCTACGTAGAGTTTAATCTGGTGTACGACCGCGGTACCTTGTTTGGCTTGCAATCGGGGGGGCGGACGGAGTCTATTTTGGTGTCGCTGCCGCCGCAGGTGCAGTGGCGCTACGACTGGCGGCCGGAGCCAGGGTCGGAAGAGGCCGAGTTGTACGAGGTGTTTCTCAAACCGCGGGATTGGGCAGTGGGGGAGTAGGAGAAGCTACTTTTCCGTGGGTTTTTGCAACTGCAATTTTTTGATGCGCGAAGCCAGTGTCGTCGGTTTTACGCCCAGCAGAGCGGCGGCGGCGTCGGGGCCGTAGATTTTCCAATTGCAGTGGTCGAGCGCGGCGCTGATATTGTGGCGTTCGCGGCGTCTCATTTCGGCGTTGGGCACAATGGGCCCACCTGTGGAAGGCGTCGCTATCGGCGTTGCGGCGGCGTTGCAATTTGCCGCCAAAGTGGTGGAACACCGGGGGCGGGTGAGCGACGAGGATGTGGAGGACTTGCGCGAGGCCGGCTATGAGGATGGGGAAATTGCCGAGGTGATTGGGCATACGGCGCTGAACATTTTTAGCAATTATTTTAACCACGTGGCGCAAACGGTGGTGGATTTTCCGGAGGTGCCGGTGTTGGCGGCGGCTTGAAGAGGGGGGCCAGTGGACATATGGGGGATTAACTACGATAGATTGGATAGGATGAGGTCTGCAGCTGGTAAAGATTGGCTGTGGATTTTGTTATGTGGGGTATTGGCGTTATGTTTTGGGGTGTTAGTGCCGTTTATCCTTTCCTTGTCACCTATACTTGGAAGGTAAGTCTATGTCGCAACACTATCCGCTCTTGGTCCCGGGGGCTGCCGCGGCCGGCGAGCCCCTGAGCCCAATTGCTACGCCGCCACCGTGCTCTACGACCCGCCGGCCGACGCCAAAGTGAGCACGATGGAGATTTTTGGGCCGGTGGTGTGTGTTTATCCCTACGAGGACCTCAACGCTGCACTTGCCCAGGCCAACGCCCTGCCCTTTGCCTTTCAGGCCGCGGTTTTTACGCGCGATTTAGATACGGCGCTACGCGCCTATCGCCGCCTGGACCGCCTCGGCGGTTATGGTCAACGATCACACGGCGTTTAGGGTGGATTGGATGCCCTTTGCCGGCTTGCGTCACTCGGGTCTGGCGGTGGGCGGCATTCAGTACACTATGGCAGATATGCAGATTGAAAAGATGCTGGTGGTGCGGTCGCAGGAGTTGTAGGGGCGGGGGGTAAAAAAAAGTTGCGTTGGGGTACCGGGTCTGTACCCCGACGCAACAACGCGCTTAAGCGCGTTTGAGCACGGGCAGGCCGTTCTTGGTTTCCGAAACCACGTAGCCGCTGGGCACGGCGTCGAGGGCCCCTTCTTTCTCTTCTTTGGCAAAGAAATAGATGGTTTGCTGGTTGCCGTTCTTTAGGGTGGTGGTCCTGGAGTGCAGGATGTAAGAACTGCCCTTAGTGTTGGTGTGGGTAAAAGCCATAGGTTTTCCCCTTTCTCGATGGTTGGGATATTAGGTTACCGCCTCAAGCCAAATATAATAAAGCTAGTGAAAATTACGCCACATCAAAGATTTAGCTGTTTTTGGGGGTTTTCTTTGGGGGTGGACGGCCGCAGGGGGTGCGCCTATGGTGTTTTGTGAGGCCCTCGGGTGGCCTGCCCGGCCCCACTCCCCCACAGCCGCAGTGCGGCTGTGAGTCCCAGCCGCCCTTTCCCTCGGCCCAGCCCCCACAAAACACCGCCGGCGCACCCCCCTGCGGCCTGCATTTACCTGAAAGTGGACGTTTGGCTTGATGGGATGGTGAGGTGTGCTGATGAAGATGGTCGCACACTTGGAGGATTAGTCGATTTTTTGGCCTATGCGTTCCCAGCGCACCTGGTTGAGCTGCTCGTCCCAGGAAGAGTAGATGCTGACCGCCTTGCCGCGCACTAGAGCTTTGGGCACGCTGCCGTAAAAGCGGCTGTCGCGGCTGTTGTCGCGGTTGTCGCCCAAAAAGAAGAGGTGGTCGGGCGGCACGGTGTGGGGGCCGAAGTTGTCGCGATCGCTCTGGGCGGCGGGCAGGGTGTGCGGGTCGGCAAATTTAACGCCGGGGGGTTCGGCAAAGGGCTGGCCGTCGACGTAGAGTTCCTTGTCACGGATCTGCACTGTTTGTCCGGCCGTGGCTACGCAGCGCTTGACGAGGTTGAGCTGGGGGTCTTCGGGCGATTGGAAGACCAGTATGTCGCCGACCTGGAATTGGCCCGCAGGTGTCGTAAAGTTGAATTTGCGGGCAAAGATGTAATCGCCTGGTACCAGGGTGTCTTCCATTGCCTCGCTGGGGATGGAATGGGCTTGGACGACGCGTTTTTCAACCAGATACTCTCCGGCTTCAAAAAGGAAAGAGCCGGCCAATATAAGAGACAGGTAGACGTGCCATCTGTTGTACGGTTTGAGGATGAAATCTTCGCCCAAATTCTTGGCTGCGAACGGTGCCTCAAACAAAATGTAAAGGCGCAGCGAGAACATGGTGACCATCAATACGACAGGGTTGAGCCATTGCAGGGCAACTAAGAGAGCGAGCAGCGCAGCCAGCAAGACGAAGAGGACAAAAAACGTCACTCCTTTTTTCAGCTGGCCGTTGTAGACTTGCCCCAGGCCAGGCAAAAGGAGGCCAAATAGAAAGGCGGCCCACCACTTTCTGGGCTTTGCGTCAAAAACATTCATGTTAAGACCTCACTATAGTGTTGCTTCCCATTCTGGACGGAGCAGGTTGGTGAGCATGGAGGGCGATCCTTGTTGGTTATTGGCGATCGACGAGGACCGGAAAGGCGTTGTAGGCCCTGGTTCTCTGATGACGGTGATGTGCTCCATGACCAGCTCCGCTGTTGGGGTGTTGGAGAAAGATTTATACTATACGCAACGGTGCAGAATACAGGGTGAAATAAAGCAAAATGGCCGGCCGTGCACAGGCCGGCAAGGCAAAGAGCCCTTTTTCACAATAAATCAGGTGTTGCCAGAGTGGAAGAGACTGAATACTACATCCCCGCAAGGGTCTGGGAGTCGCTGGCGGCCCTGCCGCCGGCGTGGGGCCCGTGGCAAGAGGGCTGGCGTTATTTCAAACGGCTCGACTTGAAGAACGCCACTGCCCTGGAGCTATCCAACGAGCCCATTGAAGTCGAGGTCGAATTTCACGCCCGCCAGGTGAGCGACCTGGCCCGAGAAATTCGGGTGGTGGAAGTGGAGACAGACCACGGCCCCTTGCGCGAGATCCCCAGCCAGGTCCACGGCGATGCGGCCGAAGACGAGATGCGCCGCTGCCACCTGTTTTTCATCGCCGCACTGCCGCCCGAGCAAACAAAGACCTACCTGATCTTCTACGGCAACCCGGCGGCGGTCCAGCCCAACTACGAAACCGATCTGAAAGTCTACGGCGAGGAGTACGCCCTGGACGTGGAGAATGCGTTCTACTACATCGCCCTGGCCAAGAGCATGGGCCAGTTGCAGAGCATACGCTTTAAAGACGGGGACATCACCCTGGACAAAGGTGCCGGCATGCCCTACCAGGGCCACGGCGTAGAGGGCTCCATCCACCACAACCCAGATTGGAGCGACGAGTACACCG
>CAXGRO010000493.1:0-4729 GCA_964012055.1 uncultured bacterium | reverse complement strand
CCGCCGGGCTTCCTGCCCGGCGAGAATGAGCGAGGGACCACCCCCTCTTCGACCTCCGCGAGACGTGAGTACCGGGCGCAAAAAACTACGAGCCATCTTGGAATTGTAGGTGCGCTTCCTTAAAATATCTCGTGGGATGGTGGCCATCAACCTAAAACGCTTTGATCTACGAAGGCTTTATAATAAAATGCTTAGATTGAAAACACAGGGGGAGGCCTTCCAGCGGGGCCAACAACAGGGGTGGGCAACGCGCAATCTAGCCATGCCCTGGATAGAGGGGTGCATGGCCGCACTGCAGGAGCGTTTTGCCGCCCCGTCACAGCAACAGCTAGTTGAACAACTCCGTCCCCATGTCGAAACCTGGCGCCGCCAATTAGACGAACACTACCCCGAAGGCGCTGCCGAATGCTGCGGGCTGGCCGAAGGTCTCGGGCTGGACGAAGACACCTACTTTATCCTGGCCTACAACGAGCGACTGGGAGGACAGCTGCTTCAGTGCACCCTGATTGCCACTCACCAGCAGCGCCCCCTGATCGGCAAAAGCGACGATATTTACGAAGACGAACTGGGCCTCAACGTTCTTGAAGTCACCGCGCCCGACTCCGGTTATCGCCACCTGCACTTCCACTTTGCCGGCACCATCTGGACCGTGGCCGGCGTCAACGAATGCGGGCTGGCCATGGGCATGACCGGCATACCCGGGCCCCAGCTCAAAACGAGCGGCCTGTTCTCGCTCGACGCACTGCACACCATACTGCCCCGCTGCGCCGACGTCGAAGAAGCCGTTGCCCACATCCGCACCCTGCAAGTCAATTGCTACGGCTTTAGCCTGGGCCTGGCCGACCCGCAAGGGGGATTGGCTCTGGTCGAAAAAACGGCGGTAGATACCGTCGTCCTCGATACCTCTTTATTAGCCCACACCAACCACATCCTCGACGCCGACTTCGCCCAGCGCAATCCCCACCAGAGCGAGCCCATCCACAGCAACGGCGTGAAGCGTTTAAAAAACGCCTGCGCCCTGCTGCAGTCCGGCCTTTCACCGGCGCAAATTATGGCCGATCGCTCGGCGCGGGGAGCCATATGCCAGCGTGGCGAGGACGGCTTGCACACCGATTTTGCCGTGGTTTTCGACCCGCAGAAAAAGCAAATGCACTTGTGGGCCGGCTATCCCGACGAGGTCGAAATGGAGACCCTGTACCTGGACGAAATTTTCATAAAAGAGATATACCCGACAAAATATAGATAAAGGTTTCAGGTTTCAGTACATCATACACTTTCACGTAAATATCTACGTCTAGCGGAGGTGGGGTAGGGGGTGGTCCCTCCACTAGCCCACGTACCCCCATTGCGACAATCCCCAAAATTTCAGTATTTTTCACCTGCCCATAACCCCAACCCCGGAGCCCCCCATGCCCTACGACCTCCTCATCCAAGGCGGCACCTTAGTCGACCCCGCCCAAAACATCAACGCCCCCAAAGACATCGCCTTTGCCAACGGCCGCGTCGCCGCCGTCGCCGATAGTATCGCCGCCGACCAGGCCCACCAGACCATCGACGCCGCCGGCCACATCGTCACCCCCGGCATGATCGACCTGCATGTGCACGTCTACCCCGGCGTCAGCCACTTTGGCGTCGAGCCCGACGCCACCTGCCTGGCGCGCGGCGCCACCACCGTGGTCGACGCCGGCTCGGCCGGCTCCGACACCTTTCCCGGCTTTCGCAAATACATCATCGACGCCAGCGACACCCGCATAAGGGCCATGCTCAACATCTCCTCGCAGGGCATGGTCACCCAGGAAGTGGGCGAATTCGCCCTGCCCGAATACGCCAACGTCGACAAGTGCTGCCAGATGATCGAACAACACCGCGACCTCATTTTGGGCGTCAAAGTACGCCTCACCAAAAACTCCATCGTCAGCGAAGCCGCCGGCATGACGCCTTTAGAGCGGGCGCGCCAGGCCGCCGACGCCGCCGGCCTGCCCATCATGGTGCACCCCCAGGCCGCCTGGTGCGACTCCCTCGACGACATCCTCGCCCTCATGGGCAAAGACGACATCCTCACCCACTGCTTCCACGGCATGGACTGCGGCATCCTCGACGACGAAGGCAAGGTGCGCGACTCGGTGCACGCCGCCATTGAAAGAGGCGTCATCTTCGACGTCGGCCACGGCGCCGGCTCCTTTGTTTGGGAAACGGTCGAAACAGCCCTGGAACAGGGTGTCACCCCCAAAACCATTTCCTCCGACCTGCACATCTACAACGTCGACGGCCCGGTCTACGACCTGGCCCACGTGGTGAGCAAATTCCTCCACCTCGGCCACAGCCTCGACGAAGCCATCGCCAAAGTCACCTCGGTGCCGGCCCAGGTCATGCACATGGACGACATCGGCACTCTGGCTGAAGGCACCTGGGGCGACGCCGTCATTTTTGAATTGCGCCAGGGCCAGTTCCAACTGCTCGACTGCCGCGGCGTGGCCCGCACCGCCACCCAAGACCTGGCCCCGGCCACCGTGGTCAAAAGCGGCCGCATCTACCACGCCCACACCGCCTAAGGAGAACCGCACTTTGCCCGCCCTCAGCACCGACCAGCTCAACGCCTACCACCGCGACGGTTTTGTTATCGCCCGCCAGCTCTACGACCGGGAAGAAATCGACCTCTTACGCCGCGCCGCCAAAGCAGACCGCGACATCGACCAGCGCGCCTTTGATCGCGATGACGGCGAGGGCGGCACCATCCGCCTGTCGGTGTGGAACCAGCCCGGCGACAACATCTACGGCATGTTTGCCCGCGGCCGCCGCATCGTCGACTCCATGGAGGCCCTTCTAGAAGGCGAGGTTTACCACTACCACTCCAAAATGATCCTCAAAGACACCCACACCGGCGGCGCCTTTGCCTGGCACCAGGACTACGGATACTGGTACAACAACAGCGTGCTCTACCCCCTGCTCGCCAGCGTCAGCATCGCCGTCGACCCGGCCACCCGCGCCAACGGCTGTATGCAAATACTCAAGGGCTCCCACCTGATGGGCCGCATCGACCACGGCCTCACCGGCCAGCAAACCGGCGCCGATCCCGAACGCATCGCCCAGGCCGAACAGCGCCTTGAACTGGTCCACTGCGAGCTCGACCCCGGCGACGCTCTCTTCTTCCACTGCAACGCCCTGCACCGCTCCGACCAGAACCGCTCCAACGCTCCGCGCTGGTCGATGATTTGCTGCTACAACGCGGCGCGTAACGACCCCTACGCCGACTCGCACCACCCGCGCTACTCCCCCCTGCACAAAGTGGACGACAGTGCCATCAAAGAAGTGGGCATCCACCGCTTTGCCGACGACGGCGCCGACGTCGCCTGGATCGACTCCAACAAATCCCTGCGCGCCCAAGTGGATAATCTCGACAAAATAGAACAAGCCACGCCCAGCAAGACCTGATACGTTGCTCTGGATTTCTCTCTCAATCCTCGTCGAATTTGGCTTCGGCCAGGTCTTCAAATGGGCCGAACGCCACGGCGGCCACATGCCGGTACTGGTCTCCACCAACTACCTGCTCATGGCCACTCTCCTGACACTCTACTTCTGGTTCACCGACGACCTCACCATCACCCCTGCCGCTCTCCTGGTGGGCCTGTGCACCGGCTGCATCTTCATCACCTCCATGACCGTATGGACCACCTCCCTGCGCTGGGTCCACGTCGGCTCTGCCCTCACCGCCCTGCGCCTGTCAGTCGTGGTCCCCGTAGCCACCTCCGTAATCATCTGGGACGAAACCATATCCGCCTTCCAAATCACTGGCATCGCCCTGGCCCTGTTCTCCCTCTTCCTCATGACCCACGGCTCCAACCACGCCCATAAACTCTCCGGCCCCAAAGCCCTGATCATAATCGCCGCCATCTTCACCTGCCAGGGCATCAGCTCCTCCTGCCTGCGCTGGGTCCACTACGCCGGCCTCGACGACCAACACCTGAAAGTCCTCCTCGTCACCAGCGCCACCGCCGGCCTTTTGGGCCTCATTATCATCAGGCTACGCCGCCAGCCCCCCCGCCCCATCGACCTCATAGGCGGCGGCGCCATCGGCCTCTACAATCTCCTGGCCCTCAGCATCATCCTCTTCACCTTAAGCCAGGTCCCCGGCACCATCTTCTTCCCCCTCATGGGCTGCACCGTAGTCATTCTCGACAACCTCTGCGCACATTTCTTCTGGAAAGACTCCCTCACCCGCACCGCCGCCACTGGCGTCGCCCTGGGCCTAATTGCTATATTGCTAGTGTCACCCTAAAAGGAGACCGCCATGGACTACAAAATCGACGACCGCGACTGGTCCGTCCTAACTTTGGGCGAACGCATCCGCCACATAGAGCTTGAAGGCTACCTCGTCATCCCCGACCTCTTCACCCCCGACCACATCGCCCGCCTCAAAACTCAGGCCGAAACCTGGGAAACCACCGCCCGCGACTACAGCCCCCACCAGCGCAGCAAAGCCAGCGTCCAATTTGAAGGCGGCGCCGTCACCGACCTCATCGCCCACCCCCCCACCGTCGATTTTTTGCGCCAGATCTTCGGCGACGAAATCGTCTTCCTCAGCTACACCTACGACCGCTCCGAACCCGGCACCCCCGGCATCAGCCTGCACACCGACGGCCAGCCCTACGGCTCGCAAATCTTCGGCTACAACGGCAGTTGTCCCTTCACCATTCGCGTGCTCTACTACCTCGACGACCTCACCCTGGAC
>CAXGRO010000492.1:0-4733 GCA_964012055.1 uncultured bacterium | reverse complement strand
CCGGCGGTCTACGCCGATCGCAATGCCCTGGCCATTCGCGCCCTGGTGGTGGCGGCGCGCGATTTGCAAAACGCCCAAGCAGGGGATGCGGCCGAGCGGGCGATGGATTTTTTGCTGGCCCATTGCGTCGACCAAAGGGGGGCCGTCTACCACTGCTACCTGGACGGGGAGCGGACGGCGCCCGGCCTGTTGGAGAATCAGACGCTGGTTGCCGCCGCACTTTTGGACTTGTTCGAATTGCGCGGCGCGGCGCGTTATGCGCGAAAAGCCACCGCCGTAGTGCGCTTTATGGAAGAGGCGTTATTTGATGCCGCGGCCGGGGCTTTTGGCGACCGGCCCGCCGGCGCGGCTATAGAGAATATGGTATCCCGGCCGATAATTTCCTATGAGGACGGGGCGCTGCCGGCGGGCAATATTCTGGCGGCGGAATTGTATATGGACTTGAACGATTGGGATCGAGTTGCTACCTTGCTCGGTAACAAACGTTTGAAAGAGGCGCCCGGCCGGTCCTATAGCACCTACGCCCGCGCCCTATTGCACTATAAAAAAATGCGACGCATGTCTCCATGAAGATATTGGTTACCGGCGCCCACGGTCTGCTGGGCCGCAGCCTGTTGCAGCAGCACAGCGATGATGTGGAATTGCTGGGTTGTGGCCGCAGTGCAGACCCCGTGGCCGAGCGGCCGTACTACCAGGCACAATTGTTGGAACCCGGCGCCGCCGCCGGCTTGTTGGCAGAGGTGCGACCCGACTGGGTCATTCACACGGCGGCGCTGACCAACGTCGATTTGTGCGAAACCGAGCGCGCCGAGGCGCGTCAGATCAATCTGGACATGGTTGCCCAGTTGGCCCAGGCCTGTGTTCAGGTAAACGCCGGTTTGGTGCAGCTTTCGACCGATTACGTGTTCGACGCTCGCGGCGGGCCCTACGGCGAAAGCGACGCGACCTGCGCCTTGTCGCACTACGGCCAGCTCAAGCTGGAGAGCGAGCGCTGCGTGCTGGAGGCGCCGCTCAAAGGGCTGGTTGTGCGCACCTTGTGGCTCTATGGTTATATTGTCGATACGCGTCCCAATCTGATCACCTGGCCGCTGGCGGCGCTGGGGCGGGGCGAAAAGCTAAAGATCGTCGACGACCAATGGGGCAATCCCACCTACGTCGACGACCTGGCCGGCGTTTTATTGCAGCTGTGCCGGCGCCACGCCACGGGGCTCTACCACATGGGCGGGGCCGACTTTATGACCCGCTACCAACTGCTTTTGCAGTTGGCCCAGTTCTTTGGGCTCGACGCCGGCCTGGTCGAGCCGATGTCGACGCAGACGGCGGCACAGCAGGCGCCGCGTCCCCTGCGCTCGGGTTTGCGCACCGAGGCGTTAGAAGCATTTTTGGGCTATCGGCCGCTGAAGTTGACCGCCGGTTTACAGGACATGGCGCAGAAGCCTGCTTTTCGCCGCGCTTTCGCCTTTTTGGGTTGAGGCAGTTCGCGAGGATTTATGGGAGAAGAAAAACTACACATTTCGCTGATCACCCCCACGTATAACGAGCGCGAAAATATACCGCTGCTGGCCGAAGAGATTTTTCAGATCCTCGCCGACGAGCCCGCTATCGACCTCGAATTGATCGTGGTGGACGACAATTCGCCCGACGGCACCGGAGAGGTGGCGGAAGCGTTAAAGGAGAAATACCCGGTCAAGGTGGTGCACCGGGCCGGCAAATTGGGTTTGGGGTCGGCGGTGATGGAGGGCTTTGCCCAGTCCGAACGACCCTACCTGGGCGTCATCGACGCCGATTTGAGCCACGACCCGGCCATTTTGCCCCAGCTCATTGGCGGCTTGCGGCAGCACGATTTGACTATTGGCAGTCGCTTTGGCGAGACCAGCTACGTTGAAAAGTGGGCCCTGCACCGCAAACTCATATCGCTCGTCGGGGTTGGCGCGGCGCGCCTTCTAACCGGCGTTCAAGATCCGCTCTCGGGTTACTTTTTTTTGCGGCGCGAGGTGTTGGGCGATCTGCAATTGACCTCTGGCGGTTATAAGATTCTGCTGGAAATTCTGATAAAAGGGCGCTATCAGAGCCACCTTTCGATCCCCTTCATTTTCCGCAACCGCCAGTTTAGCAATAGCAAACTCAACATGCGGGAACACCTGCTCTTTCTCAAGCAGATTTTCTATTTCAGTTGGCGCCGCCTGAGCGGCAGGCGCCCCTCCTGATAATTTGTCATGGACCTCAGCGTCGTCCTGCTCAGCTACAATACCAAGGATCTGACCGAACAGGCCCTGCGCACCGTGGTGGACGCCTCCGCCGGATTGGAGGTGGAGATTTTTGTGGTCGACAACGCCTCGCACGACGGCAGCGCCGACATGGTGGCCGAGAAGTTCCCCCAGGTCAAACTGCTGCGCAACGATCAGAACGTGGGTTTTGCCGCCGGCAATAACGTCGCCCTGCGGCAGGTGGTGGGCCGCCACGTCCTCCTGCTCAACACCGACACCATTGTGCGTCAGGACACTTTGCGCACCCTGGTGGAATTTCTCGACCTCCACCCCGATGTGGGTGCCGTGGGCTGCAAAATACTAAACCCCGACGGTAGCTTGCAGTACGACTGCAAGCGCGGTTTTCCCACCCCCATGGCCGCGGTCTATAAACTCACGGGCCTCAGTCGCCTCTTTCCCAAAAGCCGGCGCTTTGCGCGCTACGACATGACCTACGTCGACGAGAACGAGACGGCCGAGGTGGACGCCCTGTCGGGCTCCTGCACCATGGTGCGTAAAGAGACCATGGACCAGGTGGGCCTACTGGACGAAGACTACTTTATGTACGGGGAAGACCTGGACTGGTATTTTCGCATTCACAAGGCCGGCTGGAAGATCTATTACCTGCCCACCACCGAGATCATCCATTTTAGGGGTGAGAGCGGCCGCTCGTACCAGTGGCGCATTCTCTACAGCAAGACGGCCGCGATGTCGATTTTTGTGCACAAGAACATGCGCGATCGCTATCGCTTTTTTCCGTTCTGGATTTTGCACATAGGCATTGCCTTCTACGGCCTCTACTCCCTGTCCATGCACCTGGTCAAGAGGCTGCTCCTGCCCGCGCTCGACGGAATTTTAGTGCTCATCGGGTTCAAACTGGGACTGGATCTGCGCTACCATCCCGCCCTTAGGCCCTTGATGGAAGACATTGAACAGGTGAGCCTCAAGCTGGGCCTGGACGTCTATCCGACCAATTGGCCGGTGCCGCCGGCTTATACCCAGTTTGAGTGGTACCTGGTTTATATTGTGCCGCTTTGCACCTGGTTGCTGACTTTTTACCTGATGGGCCTCTACCGTCGCCACAAGCTTTCCGTGCTGCGCTCGACGCTGGCTGTGGCTATGGGATTTGCCTGCATTGTGACCATGGTGTTTTTCTTTAAGGGGTACAATTTTTCGCGCCTGGCCGCCGGCGCCGCCTGGGTTTTTAACACCGTCCTGGTGGCCGGCTGGCGCGGCGGCGTCCAGTGGTATTTGCAAACCCACAGCGGCCGCCGTTTGAATCGCCGGCGCACCTTATTGGTAGGCGCCGACGACGAGGCTGTGCGCTTTTTGGAACACCTGGAGAGGGTGGGTGGGTTGCACTACGAGGTGATTGGTTTGGTCGGCCGCGACCAAGAGGAGCGCGGCCTGTTGGTCGCGGGCAAGCAGGTCATTGGCCTGGTGGACGACCTCGAGCGCCTGGTGGACCAATACGGCATTGAAGAATTGATCTTCACCTCTTCTCACATCGTCCACTCGCTGCGCCTCGCCGGCGAGGCGTGGCGGCGCAACCGCAATTTGCAAGTACACCTGGTGCCGGGCCCGCTAAACGAGGTGCTGCCCGAGCGTCAACCCGAAAGGTTTGCCGACTTGCCTCTGGTCGAAATTTCGCCCAAAACCTAAACGCTTGCCCGAGCGGCTGGTTTAGCTGTATGTTTTACCGTAATTCAGGGCTTTAATAATCCCACTGTTCGCTTATGAAACGCTTCGCATTCGTTTTACTTTGTGCCTTGCTTGCCTATTTGATGCTGGAGCCCCACACCGGCGGCGCCCGCACCAACCGGGCCAGCCTGGAGTTGATTGGCGAAGTGCGCAATCTCATCCACCGCAATTACGTGGCAGAAGTGGACAGCCTGCAATTGATCGACGGCGCCATCGACGGCATGATGGCCATTTTGTCCCAGGGCCTCAACGTCTACATCAGCCCCGACGAAAAGTCCGATATGGGCGCCGCACCCGCCGTGCGGCCGGCGCTGAGCAATCGCCAGCAGGTGAATTTGCTGGGCGACGTGCTGCGCCGGGTGCGCCGCCACTACGTCGACAAGGTGGCCATCGACACCCTGAGCCGCGGCGCTATATGGGGTATGCTGGCGACGTTGGACCCGCACTCCAACTACCTCGACGCCGAGGAATACGAGCACATGTCCGAGCAGTTCAGCGGCGAATTTGAGGGCATCGGCATTTTTTACGAAGTGCGCCAGGGCAATTTGCTGGTCATCTCGCCCATTTTGGGATCTCCCTCTTACGGCAAGCTGCGCGCCGGCGACCACATCGTTGAAATTGAGGGCGTGTCCACCGAGGGCATCACCAGCGAACAGGTCATGGAAAAGCTGCGCGGCCCCCCCGGCAGTCGGGTGCGTATTAGCGTGGCGCGCCAGGGTGTCGACGAGTGGCTCAACATTGCCATTCGGCGCGCCCGCATTGGCGTGGCCAGCGTGCCCTACGCCT
>CAXGRO010000491.1:0-4739 GCA_964012055.1 uncultured bacterium | reverse complement strand
CTCCCCATCCAACCGCCGGCACCCATAACCCGCCCTCGCGCACCAATTCAACCGACCCTTCTGCCAGCCCCCCCCCTTATTAGGCAAAGCCACGCGCAACATAACACCCTCCTGGTCTACAAATATTCGTACACGTCTTCCAATTCCAACCCCCACGCCAACATCATCACTTGCACCTGATAAAACAATTGCGCCATCTCTTCAGCCGTTCGCTCCTTGCCTTCGTATTCCGCCGCCATCCACATTCCCTGGCCTCTTCCAATATCTTCTTGCCAATAAAATGCTTCCCCTGCTCTACCTCCCACACTGTATTCGACCCCGGCTGTTTGGTTTGTATTTTCTCTTTCAGTTCTACAAAAAGTTCCTCAAATCTTTTCATCGCATTTTACCGTTGTTGTTTTTGCGCTCTTCTTGAGATTGTCGTGGTTGGCAAGGGCTTGCTTGTTGGCTGGTTCCAAGGCACATCCCATCACCCCTCTTCTTTCTCCTAGAGAACGAAGTCACCCCCCCATACGATCGCTGAGCGGAGTGGGGCTGCGAGAGTGAGCTCGGGACCACCCCCACTCCGCGTCCCAAGCAAACGCCAAATATCCCTTCTCTCCCCTACGCACCCCAAACAAACCCCATTCAATTCCCCGGAAACAACACACTCACACTCTCCCTATTATATATCCTCTTAATCGCCTCACCAAAAACCCCCGCCACCGAAACCACCTCAACCTTCCCCCCCAACTCCACCGGCTGTGTCTCCACCGTATCCGTCACCAACAACCGCCGTATCGGACTCGCCTCAATCTTCTCCATCGACCCCTGCGAAAACACCCCGTGCGACAGCGCCGCCCACACCTCCCGCGCCCCGCGCTGCACCAATTTCTCCGCCACCTCCACTAGCGTGCCGCCCGAAATGGTAAAATCGTCCACCACCAGCGCCGTGCGCCCCTCCACCTCGCCGATGATCTCCATCACCTGCGCCTGCTCGTCGTGCCCCACCCGCTCCTTATCGCCAATCGCCAGATCGGCGCCCAGGTAGGTGGCGTACTTGCGCGCCTGCTTGGCAAACCCCGTATCCGGCGACACCACGATCAAGTCTTCGAGCCCCTTCTCCTGCAGCGCATCGCACAGCACGGGCAGGGCGTAGAGATCGTCTACCGGCACGCGGAAAAAACCCTGTATCTGCGCCGCGTGCAAATCCATTGTCACCACCCGGTCTGCGCCGGCCGCCTCAATGCAGTCGGCGCAGACCCGGGCGCGAATGGAAACGCGCGGCTCGTCTTTCTTATCGCCCTTGGCGTAGCCGAAATAGGGCATGACCGCGGTCACCGACGCGGCGCTGGCGCGCTTGAAGGCGTCTACCCAAAACAACAACTCCATAAAATTGTCGTTGGCCGGAAAGGCGGTGGACTGCACAATAAAGACGTGGCGGCCGCGCACGTTCTCCAAAATGCGCACGAAGAGATTGCCTTCCGAAAATTTAAAAACTTCCGACTGTCCGGGGTCCATGCCCAGGTAATCGCAAATATTGCGGGTCAGTTGCGAACTGCCCGAACCACCAAAGATCAGCATTTCACCGTCCATGTTTCTCTCCCAATAAGTGGTTAAAAGCACCTCACTGCACTAGAGCCAATTGTTCGTCGGCCAGGCGGCGGTAATAACATCCCGGCCGCGCTTTGCCGTCGGCGCCCTTGGTGTGGCAGGCCCCCTCGCCCCGGGGGCGCACCAGGTAGAGCAGCGAATTCTGCTCGCAATTCACCCGCACCTCCACCAGATCCAGGTAATCGCCGGAAGTGGCTCCTTTAATCCACAACTCGTTGCGCGACGTGCTCCAAAACGTCGCCACCTGGTTAGTCAGGGTGTAATTGAGGGCCTCCTGGTTGACGTAGGCCACCACCAGCACCTCTCTGCTGTCGGCGTCCTGCACCGCCACCGGCACCAGGGCCTGGCCGCAATTGGCCACCTTCTCGAGCTTGTCAAAATCCAGCGCCAACCCACTGCCCTCCTCCACGTCGTGGGAACTCATTTGCGTTCGGTCTGCCATGTCGATCTCCTCTTGTTATGGTTTGTGTGGAAACAGCGAATTAAAAGCCGTGATCTCTTATCCGGCTAGGAGGTCCAACAGTCGCCGGCTCGCCGCCGGCAAAAAAGGGGCCAGCCAATAGCTAACACCGTACAACTCGCGCAGCCACAGATCCAGTTGAGCCCTGACCCTATCTTGCTTTTCCTGCTTGAGCCACTCCCAGGGCCTGTGGGTGGGCATTGATTTCGCGGTTAATCCGCCCAATTGTGGCCCACAAGCTTTCCAGGGCGCGATCAAAGGCGTAGTACTGCAACGCTTCGGCGTACCCTTTGGGGGGGGGCGGCGGCAACTCCAAAAAACGGCAGCGGCCGTACGCCGCCCGCTCGGACAAGGCCATCAAGCGGCTGACCAAATTTCCCAAACCGTTGGCCAGATCCACCTGGTAGAGTTGCCCCAGCCGCGCGCCCGAAAAATCCCCGTCGGCAAAGGGGGAGAGCACCCGCAGCAAATAGTATCGCACGGCGTCCGACCCGTAGTGCTCCATCGTCGCAAAAGGGTCAATGCTGTTGCCCAGGGACTTGCTGATCTTGCGGCCGTTCTCGGTCAAAAAGCCGTGGATCAAAATCTCGTCGGGCAGCGGCAAACCGGCCGAAAGCAAGAACGCGGGCCAGTACACCGCGTGGAATTTCCAAACATTCTTGCCGATCACGTGTATCTTTTTCACCTCTTGATTCCATATTCGGCACCAGTCCCACCCGCTCCCAAAACCCGGTCCCGATATATAGTTAATCAGCGCATCAATCCACACATAGACAATCTGCGCCGGGTCGTCGGACACGGCAATGCCCCAATTCTGCACGCGGGCGGCGGTGCGCGAAACGCTGATATCGCGCAGCCCATCCTCCACAAAACGCAAGATCTCTCTGCGACGCTGCGGCGGCTCAATGCGGACCCTTTGCGAGCGTATCCATTCGGCGATTTGATCTTGATAGGCGGAGAGTCGAAAAAAGTAATTGCGCTCTTCGACCTGGGCGGGCACAATGCCGTGATCGGGACAACGCCCTTCCACCAGGTCCCGCTCCAGGTAAAAGTCTTCGCAACCCGTGCAGTACAACCCCCTGTAGTTTTGCAGGTACAGATCGCCGGGGCACACCTGGCGCCACAAGCGCCGCACCGCGCGACCGTGCCGTTCTTCCGTCGTCCGCACAAAATCGTCCGCGTCGATCTGCAAGACCTCCCCCAACCGCTTAAAAAGCCGCGCATTGCGCCGCACCAGCTCCACCGTAGACACCCCCTGCTGGCGCGCCGAGAGCACGTTCTTAAACGCATTTTCGTCGGTGCCGGTCTGCAAGCGGGTCCCGCGGCCCAACAGTCGATGGTAGCGGGCGATGACATCGACCTGCACCAACTCGAGGGCAAAACCAACGTGCGGCGTGCCGTTGACATAAGGTATGGACGTAGTGACATAAACGCGATAATCCATGGTAAACTCCTCGGGTTTTTGGGTAAACAAAAAGGCCCGGGAGTTTCGCGCTCCCGGGCCTGGTCTTTATTCGGATGGTTTGTCCCTGTTTATCGCATTCGAGACATCCCACCGGACGTAGACCAGGCCCGGGGCATTGCATGACAATGAAAATGATAATGGTGCTTAGAAATGGTACGGACGCTATGAACTATCACTTCTTTCTCCAAAAACAAAAGGCCCGGAAGTTTTTACCTCCGGGCCCGATCTGCTGTTCTTTTGGATGATTTCTCTTTTCTACACTCCATCGAACGCAAACCAGGCCGCCGGCATCACGTGGTGGTGATGCATGTGCACGGCGCCGCTGTGGTGGGTCCGATTGTTCATGTCAGTCTCCTCATTACGAGCAAAGTTTAAGCATAAAGCAGGCGTCTGTCAAGCGCCCCTAATCCACCACCACAAATTCAATGCGGCGGTTGAGTGCCTTATTGGCCTCCGAGCCGTTTTCGACTTTGGGCTCGGTCTCGCCGTAGCCAACGGCCTCCACCATGCCCGCCTT
This sequence comes from uncultured bacterium, assembly GCA_964012055.1. Lineage (GTDB taxonomy): Bacteria > Latescibacterota > UBA2968 > UBA8231 > UBA8231 > CAXGRO01. The sequence goes on along the minus strand of CAXGRO010000491.1, from coordinate 704 downwards.
AATATAGTCAAAATTGGCCACGAAATATTCGCGCACCACCTGGGCCCGGCGCTCCGAAAGTCTCAAATTGTCTTCCGGCTTGCCGTCCGAGTCGGTGTGCCCTTCCACAATGAGATTGGACGGCTCAAACACTCTGATAAAGGTGGCTATCTTGTCTATCTCTTGCACCGCACCCGACTTAAAAGCCGTCTGCCCCGAGTCAAAAAGCAGCCGCGCGTCCAATATCAAACTGGGCGCCAACAGATCGCCTTTCATCGGCCCGGCATAACTGACACCCGGCACATCCTCCAGTCCCTCCCTGGGCTCAAAAGTGCCTATGGACACATTCTGTTGCACAATGCACATCTTCATAATGCCAATAAAAATGCGTATGGGCGGTTTACCTCTAACGGCATGAAACTCCCGGTAAACCTTAAGCTCATCGCCCTGTTTGAGATTGGCATCCTTCCCCTTGTCAATAAAGTACCCCCGCTCCCCATAAATCTCCAGCCCCTCGTCTAGACTGTACAACACGCTCAAAACGCGCGGCGGCACAAATTCCCCCCAACCCCACGCTCCCATAAAAGCGCTAACCACCACGGCATATAAAACAATTCTACTTATCATCGCAGTATTACTGTAGTTTATTTTATGGTAGTATTACTTATCGCAATATAGTGGCCACTTTTTAAGCGGCGATTCGGCCGAATTCCCTCAGGGAAGGA
>CAXGRO010000490.1:0-4756 GCA_964012055.1 uncultured bacterium | reverse complement strand
TGGCCCACGGCGATTTTCAGGTCGGCGACGTCCATCAGCTTAACGGTGGACGACGGCCAGGGGTCAGGAAGCGTTGGCGGTGAAATGGACGTGAGGGCTGCGGGGTGGGCGAGGGCCTGGAAGGGGCGTCCTCAGACAGGTACTCCCCCGCCTGCGGCACGCCCCCAACACTCACCGGCGATCGTATGGGGTGGTACTGCGCGGGTGTAAAGGGGAGGGGCATGCCCGCACAGGGTCTCGTGCAAAATTCTACCTAAGAAGAAGACAACTCCCAGAGCAAGTCGGGCGTCTGCGGATCGATACAGGCCCCGGCCGGCCGCGGCCCCAAAGGCCGCTGCGGCATCTCGTCGTACGACTCGTAGGCGATGTCGAGGAAGGGCGTTTCCACCACCCGGTGTCCTTCCTGTCGCGAGATCATCATGGCGTCGACGATGCCGGTGGTCAACAACGTACGCTCGGGCGGGTAGGGCGCCGCACCGGTTAAGAAGAATTGTTCGATGTTGCGGCATAGGTAACCGAAGTGGCCAAAGGGGCCTTCGTTTTGCAGGTAGAATTCGGTGCCGTAGACCTGGCCGCCAACGCGGGCGGCGTAGGCAAAGTCGCTCACGTAGCCGTTGAGCATGAGGGTGGCCGCCTTAAAACCGTCGGCGTATTCGACGAGGAAGACGGCCGGTTCTTTGGTGTGTTCCCGCATTGAACCTTCGGGTTTTTTGGCGATGGCGGCGCAGGCGGCCTCGGCCAATTCTTGTGACCAGAGCCCGTCTTCGCCGGCCTGCCACACCGCGTCGCCTTCGAGGCACTGAACGGAAACCACCCCTTTTTCGCCGTCGCCGCGGCGCTCCGCCATGCACTGCAAGGTTTCGAGGGCGTGGAAACCGTAGGCCTCAATGCCGCCGTAGCCAATGGACAGGGCTTCTTCTATTTGGGTGCCCTTGTCGTGTTCGAGCCAGGGGCTGCGCCAGCACAATGGCAGCGACGAGCCGGCCATCAAGGGGATGTTGAGCTCCTGGGCGCGGTCCCACATCCAGCGGGCGTCGCCAAAGTCGTAGGAGAAGTGTTTGTCGTTGAACACCGGCACCGAACGGCCGCTCTCGCCAAAGGTGCCGGCGATTTGTTCAAAGAAGTGTTTGCGCGGGTAGAGGTGGCGGCCCTTCTCGTCCCAGGGGTAGTCGCCGTGTTCGCCCACCAAAAGCACGGCGTCGACGTTGAGCTTATTGTCGCCGGCGTGCAGGGCGCTGCGGATGCTGGGGTAGATGGGCACGTCGTATTCTTTGGATAGGCCCACGCCGATGTCGTCGTCCATAATGTGGTCGATGTACATGGAGACCAGATCTACTTGGGGGGCGTACAGTCCTTCGTCGGTGGACAGGCCTTTGAGGAATTTGGTGACGATGACGTCGGCGTGGGCCACGGGGCGGTAGATGGTGATGACGGCGGCGACGCGCGGGCGGTTGCTCACGGCAAAGCTCCTGGATTGGGTTGAGTGGGAGGACGCAGGGAAGATAGGCAGAGAAGGGGGAGGAGACAATTTGCGCCGGCAAAGCTCGGTTGTCCTTTTGCCCCTAGCCGATCTTGGAGTATCTTATATCAAAGGCCGCATTGAGCTAAGAATTGTCCGGCAGTGCGGTTTTTTTCGCCCATCCTGGCACACTGGAGGAGCAGGCATGCAGGACCGCGACAAGAGCAAGAGCAAAGATCAGCTCCTCGCCGAGCTGGAGGATGCGCACCGTCAACTCGCCGAGCTGGCCAGCGAGCGGCAGCGAGACGAGCAAGACCTGCACGTATCCAAATCTACCCTCGAGTCCATTTTGCGCACCGTGCCCGACGTCATTTACCGGGTTGAGCACAGTGGCAAAATCCTCTTTATCAGCGACGCCATAAAAAGCTACGGGTACGAGCCGGCCGAGTTGATCGGCACCAACCTCTTTGATCTGATACACCCCGACGATCAGGCGGAGGCCAATTTCCACATCAACGAGAAGCGCACCGGCGAGCGGCGCACCCAAGATCACGAACTGCGCCTGATGACCAAAGACCACCACAGCGTGCCCGTAGACGTGCGCGAAAACAGCCCTCCGGTGCTGGTCAGCGCCGAGGGCATATACTCCACTTCGACCCCGCAGGACGAGTCCGTACACCCAGGGCATTATTTGCGACGCCACCCTGCGCATTAAAAAAGAAGAGGAGACGCGCCAGGCCGACCACTCGCGCGTGCTCAACGAGGCCGCCGGCGCCGCCGCCCAAGGCCCCCTTTTGTTACGGCTACTTTGCCCAGGCCGGCGAGCGCGGTTATTTTGCCCGCCGCTTTGGCGCCCATATGGTTGTCTACGTGCTCGACAGCGGCCACAACGCCCCGCACGGCGGCGCCCAGGCCGAGTGGCTGGCAGATACCATGCGCCAAACGCAAGAGATCCCCTACCGCTTTGCCCTCTACCACGTGCCCCTCTATCCGGGCTTCCGCTCGCCGCAAGACCCCTACGCCGCTGCCGGTCGCCGGCACTGGCGCCCCCTCTTCGACCAGTACCGCCTTACGGTGGCCTTTGAGAATCACGATCACGTGCTCAAACGCAGCAAATTGCTGCGCAACGATAAGGTCGACGCGGCGGGCACGCTCTACTTGGGGGACGGCTGTTTTGGCAAGCCGCCGCGCTTGCTGCGGGGCCCCCGGCGCGAAGACCGCACCAAGCGCTGGTACATAGCCCGCTCGCTCAGCGTGGCGCATTTTTGGCTGGTCGATTTAAGTGCGGAGAAAGCCGTATTTAAAGGAGTCGACGAGCGCGGCCAGGTGGTGGGACGAGTACGAGCTGCCGCGGCCTGTAACACCTTAGATCTGCCCCTGGTACACGGCGTCCACCAACTCCATGGTCTTGCGGGCGTCGGCAAAATTGGTCTCCGGCTGTTTCCCCTTTAAAACGCAATCGATAAAGTGGTGGTTGGCGTCGTAGGTGCCAAAGGCGCGGTGGTCCTCTTTGCTCTTGCTCAGCTCAAAGGGGTCGAGCATTTCCACCGGCTCCCGCTTGTTGTCGGCCAGTACCATGCCGCCCTCTTCGGGGTTGGCCAGTACCGAGATGCCCGGCGAGTGGATCTCCACCGCAAAGGCGCGGGTGCCGGCCATAAAGTTATTGAGCAGCACGCCGGTGGCGCCCGAACTGAATTTGACCAGGGCCAGGTGGATGTTCCAGTGTTCGCCGTCGAGCCGCCGCGAGTCGCCGGCGACGCTCTCCACTTCGCCGCCGCACAAATAGCGCAGCGTGTCCACCGCGTGAATGCCGTCGCAGGTGAGCATGTCCATGGCGCCGCGGTAGTAGGGCTGGCCGCCCACCCAGTTCTTGTAAAAGACGGAGTGGGCGGTGTGCACCGGCCCCCGCTTTTCGCACAATTTTTTGCCCTGGCGTATCACCGGTGCAAAGCGGCGCTGAAAGGTGACGCCGGTGAGCACCTTGTGGCGCTTGGCCAGCACCTCTAATTGGCGCACCTGTTCGGACGTCACCCCCGGTGGTTTTTCGATAAAGAGATGGCGCCCCATTTCGATGACGGTGGCGGCGATGTCGTAGAGGTGGTGCGGCGGCATGATGGCGTACACCGCGTCGGGTTTTTCGCGCTCGATCATGCGCTTGTAGTCGGTGTAGCGCCCCTTGATGCCAAAGCGGGCGGCGGCGGCGTGGGCCCGGGTTTCGTCGAGGTCGGCCACGGCCACCATGTGGGCGTTGGGCAGGTCGTGCAGCGAGGGGTAGTGGGCGCCCAGGGCGCGCCCGCCGGCGCCGATGAGGGCGACGCGCACTTTCTTTTTGGATTTGGCGGTTTTCTTTTTGGCCATGCATAAGTCTCCCGATGAGTTTGTAGGGGTGAAAATAGCTGCTATCTCTCCCACAGACAAGCCGAGAATTGTGATCGACGTCACTAGGGAAAATTGAAAGACTTTATCAGAAATCTGAAAGATTGTGGATAGAAATTTTGAATGCGGACGACAGCCAGTCGACTTAACTCTAATATTCTCTCTCAGATAGGAAACACAGGTCAAATTCCCCCAAGTTTTATCACCCAACTGGTACAAATTTTGCAAGGGTAAAAGTGGACCTATGAGATCGACCGAATCGCTTTTGCGAACAACTGAATTGAGGAGTAAAAAATGACGCACCGCGTTTTGCTTTTTGCCGTTGTGGCAGGTTTGTTGTCGACCGCTTGCGATCGCTTTCCCCTAAGCGATGTGCTCAAGCTGGAACGGGGAGAGAGTCAAGAGAAAGAAGAAAGGAAAGACCGCCGCCAGCTGCGCAATATGCGCGCCGCTATCGACGAGATGGCAGACGGGGCCGAGTGCGAGGACGTGGAGGACTGCCGCTTTATCGGCTTGGGTGCCAAACCCTGTGGCGGCCCCTGGGAGTACCTGGTCTATTCGACAACGCAGACGGACGCGGCGGCGCTGGCCGAAAAGGTGGCGAAATACAATCGCTTTGAAGACAATATGAACAGCAAATACGGCTACGCCTCCGATTGCTCACTGCCCGCCGAACCGCGGCTGGCTTGCGTGGAAGGCCGCTGCGTCGATCTCAACCGCGTAGACGCCATAGTTAAACCCAGCGACGAGCCGCAGGAGCCGCCCCAGTCGGAGCCGCCCAGTATGCTGCGCCTGGTCGACGCCCCCGATGCCCTGCCCAAGTCCGACCCCTATCGCTTGCAGGAGGTCCAACTCGACGGCGACGTGCTCAGCGTGGTCTTGTCGCACAGCGGCGGCTGCGCGGCGCACGATTACGCCCTT
>CAXGRO010000489.1:0-4756 GCA_964012055.1 uncultured bacterium | reverse complement strand
AGTACGCTTTTTTCAACCCCTTTCTACAAAATTGGACCTTTTTAAGACGGCTTCTGAGGAGCCGGTGGCACTGGAGCGGGTTTTGGGAGAGGCCTCGCCGGGTCCCTTGCTGGTGGATTGTTTGACCCTGTGGGTAGGCAATTTGCTACACGCCGCCGAGCAGGCCGGGTGCGCATTGGAAGAGGATGAAGTGGCGCGGCGCAGTGCCTTGCTGTTGGAGATTTGCCAAAACCGCCCGGGTCAGGTGCTTTTTGTCACCAACGAAGTGGGCATGGGCATTGTGCCAGACAATGCCGCAGCGCGGCATTTTAGAGATTTCCTGGGGCGCTGCAATCAAGTGGTGGCGGCCGGTGCCGACGAAGTGGTGCTGCTGGTTAGCGGCGTGGCCGTGCGAGTCAAATAGGTCGGTTTGCAAGTGGCAGATTTAAAAAACACAATCCGCCAGATTGAACCCCTGGACGAGGCTTTTGCGCGCCGCGCCCGCATGGACCGGTTGGCCATGCCCCACTGGGCATTGGGCCGGTTGATGGATCTGGCCGTCGAATTGGCGGGCATGACGCGTTCCATGCGGCCCGCAGTAGAGCGCCGCACCGTGGTGACGATGGCCGCCGACCACGGCGTGGCGGCCGAGGGGGTGAGTCAGTACCCGCCGGAGGTGACGCGGCAAATGGTGCGCAATTTTGCGCACGGCGGGGCAGGCATAAACGCCCCTATCCCGGGTGGGCCGGGCGCAGCTGGTGGTGGTGGACATGGGGGTGGCGGGCGATTTGGACGATTTAAAAGCGGCGGGGCAGGTGGTCGACCGGCGGGTGCGCCCGGGCACAGACAATATGGCCAACGGCCCGGCGATGAGCCGCGCCGAGGCCCTGCGCTGCGTTGAAAGCGGTGTAAAACTGGCCGTTGAATTGGCCGCTACCACGGACGTTTTTGGCACCGGCGATATGGGCATTGGCAACACCACGTCCAGCGCCGCCATTGCCGCGGCGCGGCGGCGGCACAAGACGGAGGTGGTGCGGCGGACGCTGCAAATTAACCAACCCGACGCGACCGACGGATTGGATGTGCTGACCAAGGTGGGCGGTTTTGAAATTGGCGGGGCTGATGCTGGGCGCGGCCCATTTGCGCCGGCCGGTGGTGGTGGACGGGTTTATCTCCACGGCCGCAGCACTGACCGCCCAATGTCTCTGTCCGGCGGCGGTGGACTATATGATTTTGGCCCACAAAAGCGCTGAGGCTGGGCACGGCATTATGTGGGCGCAGTTGAATAAGGAGCCCTTGCTCGATTTGGGGTTGCGCTTGGGCGAGGGCACGGGGGCGGCGCTGGCCCTGCCGCTGGTGGAGGCGGCGGCGCGACTGCTGGCCGAGGTCCACACCTTTGACGAGGCGTCTGTTTCCGAGGCGGAGTGAGGTCGGGCGCGAGATTTTACAAGGTAGTGCAGGACGTGTATATTATCGGCAATTCAGATAATATAAATTGAGGACCTCATTGTGCAGACCCCATTTGCCGCGCTCAAAACCCAACAAAAGATGCCGGACCAACCGGCTATTCTCACCTCCACGGTCGGCTCGTACCCGGTGCCCGATTGGCTGGCGGCGCTGCCCAGCGAAAGCGCCGTAGTCGACGCCACGCGCGTGGTTTTTGACACCCAGCGCCAGGCCGGCATCGATTTGCCCACCGACGGCGAGCTCTATCGCTTTGACGTCAACCACCCCGAAACCAACGGCATGATCGACTATTTTGTGCAGCCCATGGCCGGGGCGCGGGCGGCGTTTGGGCGCCGCGAAACCGAGGAATTTGCGCACAAGCAGACTATGGGGTTTCGCGCCAAGCCGGCGGCGGTGGTCGATGATCAACTGGGCGAGGGCAGTATAGACCTGCTTTCCGATTGCGCTCAGGCAGCGGCAGTGGCCGGCGGGCCATTTAAATTTACGGTCACCAGTCCCTACATGCTGGCGCGCACCTTGCTGGACCACCACTACGGCGATTTTGAGGCGCTGCTAATGGGGGTGGCCGAGGTTGTGGCCGAGCAGGTGGCGGGGTTGCCCTGCGCCTGCGTGCAGGTGGACGAGGCCAATATTCCCGGCAACCCGCAGGACGGGCCGCTGGCGGCGCGGGCCATCAACCGGGTGCTGGACCGGGTGGACGAGGGGGTGGAGAAGGCGGTGCATTTTTGTTTTGGCAATTACGGGGGGCAGACGATTCAGAGCGGCACCTGGAAGGCGTTGATTGGGTTTCTCAACGAATTGCACACCGATCATCTGGTGATGGAGTTGGCGCACCGGCCCGAGGATGATTTATTGGTGTTGAGGGAGGTGGATGAGCGCATTAAATTGGGGATTGGGGTGATTGATATCAAGGTGAATCACGTGGAGACGGGGGATGAGGTAGCGCGGCGGTTGGAGAGGGCGGAGGAGATTTTGGGGGCGGGGCGGGTGCGGTTTGTGCATCCGGATTGTGGGTTTTGGATGCTCAAGAGGTCGGTGGCGGATCGCAAGATTGAGGCATTGGTGGAGGGGAGGGATTTGTATTTGGGGCGGTAGTGTGAAGGGGTTGGTACTGCGTTTGTTGTTGTAGTAATGGACGATCGGCGAGAGGCCGGGGGTGGTCTCTCGCTCATTCTCGCCCGGCTCCTGCCGGGCTCCGAGGCCAAAGCCCCTGGTCCGCTGTCCTGCGGACAGGGGCTTTGGAATCCGCTTTGAGACCACCTCCGACCCCTCACCGATCTCCGTTGGAGGTGGAAGGGGATCGATGGGTTGGGCTCTGCCGGGGGAGTAGAGGGGGAGCGGAATTTGGGGAGTACTGGAGCTTTAGGATGGAAACTGTGAAGGTGCGCAGTGAAGTAGAGGAGGCGTTGGGGGCTTGCCGGCGGTGTAATGGGACGGGGGTTTATTACGATCCCCGGGTTGAGGTGGGGAGGTATGGGGAGCTCAAGCTGTGTTCTTGTGTGGGGCATTTGTGCAGGTGTGGGGGGAGGCCGCCGTACAATTATTGGGATGAGGAGGGGGAGTCGCAGTGGTGTCCGCTGAAGCCGTTGCGGCGGCGGTTGGAGGTTACCAAGGGGTTGTTTAAGGGGTGCGCGGTGCCGGAGCGGTTTAAGTGGAAGTTTATCGACGCTTTTAGTACTACCACGCCCACGGGGCAGCCGATTGCGCACGCCGAGCAGTTTCTGGCTTATGTGTCGAGTTTGGTGGACAGTGGGGGGGAGCCGCGGCGGGGGTTTTTCTTGCACGGGCCGCCGGGGACGGGCAAGACGTTGCTGGCGTGTATTATGCTCAACGAGTTGTTGTTGCACCGCACGCGGCCGGGGCGCTTTCTGACAGTGTCGCGGTTTTTGCAGCGCTTGCGCGATACGTATTCGGAAGAGAGCAGGGACTACGGGCAGACCTGGCCGGTCATTGAAGAGATGGCGACCATTCCCTATTTGATTTTGGACGATTTGGGCACGCAGCGCAACACCGAGTGGGAGAAGGAACAGCTCTACAATTTGATCGACGCGCGCTACAGCGATGAGCGGCTCACCATTTTCACCACCAATTACCCGCTGGAGGAGATCAGGGAAATTTCCGAGGGGCGGATTTATTCGCGGCTGATGGAGATGTGTTTGCGGGTGGAGATGAGCGGCGACGACTACCGGCAACTCATGCAGCAGCGCTATTAAGCGTTTAGGGCGCGCGCCGCGTCGAGGGCAAAGTAGGTGAGAATCATGTCGGCGCCGGCGCGTTTGATCGCCGTTAAAGTTTCCCACATGGCGGCGTCGCGGTCGACCCAGCCGCGCTCGGCGCCGGCCAAAACCATGCCGTATTCCCCGGAGACATTGTAGGCGGCCAAAGGCACGTCGCAGGCGGCGCGCACCCGGGCGATGACGTCGAGGTAGGCCAGGGCCGGTTTAACCATGACCACGTCGGCGCCCTGGGCGATATCGAGGGCAATTTCGCCCAGGGCTTCGCGCTGATTGGCCGGGTCCATCTGGTAGGTTTTTTTGTCGCCCTTTTTTGGGGCCGACTCCAGGGCGCCGCGAAAAGGCCCGTAAAAACACGAAGCGTACTTGGCCGAATAGGCCAAAATGCCCACCTGGGTAAAACCCGCCTCGTCCAGAACGCGGCGGATGGCGCCCACCCGCCCGTCCATCATGTCGGACGGCGCCACCCAGTCGACGCCGGCCTCGGCGTGCGACAGCGCCATCTTGCACAACACCTCCACCGACTCGTCGTTGACAATCTCGCCATCCACCACCAGCCCGTCGTGCCCGTGGTGGGTGTAGGGGTCCAGCGCCACATCGGTCTGCACGCAGAGCTCGGGTACGGCGTCTTTGAGCGCCCGAATCGCCTGCTGGATCAGCCCGTTGGGGTCGTAGGAGCGGGTGGCCTGGTCGTCCTTGTCGGCGGTGTACCCAAAGAGATTGACCGCCGGAACCCCCAAATCCCATACCATCTTGCACTCCTCGACCAATTGATCAACGGAAAAGCGAAACTGCCCCGGCATCGAGTCAATGGGCTCGCGAATCCCCTCCCCCTCCTTTACAAACATGGGATAAATCAAATCGCTAACGTGAATCCTGGTTTCCCGTACCAAACTGCGGACGGCTTCGCTGCGCCGCAATCGGCGCGGCCGGCGGGTCAATTGCATAATACACTCCTCTTTGTGATTATTCTTTAAATAATACTGTGGAAAATTTTTGTAAGTCATTGATAAATAACGGTTTAGACAAATAGATATTGAAATTTGTACCTTGTTGATAAATAATCACTTACGAAT
>CAXGRO010000488.1:0-4757 GCA_964012055.1 uncultured bacterium | reverse complement strand
CATCTCTTACTCAAAAGACGCGCGAAGAACGCGCAATTTTAAGACGGCTTCTAAAGAGCATAGGGACTACCCCTAAAATTTTATGATCCGATATATCGGATCCGACTTGGGAAGTGACACTACATCCCTTCCCCTTATAAGACCTGATATTTTAGGCGAGGCGCTTAAGTAACAAATACATCATGGTGATTTGAATCGAAAAATGAATTTTAAAAAGGCTTCTAAGAATTGAGCGTCATGAGCGAGGGACCCCACCCTATCGAACCGTCCCTAATACAAGATCAACTCAAGTTTTCAACACAACTACACTAACCTACAAGAGACCTACAATGGCCACCTGGATCCAACACACCCCCATGCCAACCCCACGCCACGACCTGCAAACCGTCGCCTACAACAACACCATCTATGCCATCTCCGGTGCCAACGACCTCACCGTCGACGCCGTGGAAATCTACCACGTCGACACCGATCAATGGACCACCGGTCCGCCCATCCCCACCCGCCGCGGCTGGCTGGGCGCCGACCGCATCGACGACAAAATCTACGTCGCCGGCGGCAAAACCTACCGCCCGCCCCCAGAGCGCAAAGCCTACGGCAACGACTACCACTTCACCTCGCGCGATAATATGGAAGTACTCGACCTAAACACCCAAACTTGGTCAACAAAAACCCCCATGCCCGCCGGGCCGCGCGCCGGTTTGAGCGTCGTCGCCTGCAAGGGAAAAATCTGGGCCATCGGCGGCAACACCATGCTCTACCAAGACCAGAGAGTCGTCGACCGCGTCGAAGTCTACCACCCCGATAGCGACACCTGGGAAGACGGACCGACGCTGCCCCTACCCATCCAGGGCCCCAGCGTCGCATCCCACAACGATCTGATTTACCTCACCGGCGGCATCAGCGATGCCGATGCGCAAAATCAGTTTCGCGACGAAACCTACGTGCTCGATCCGGACGTGGGGCGCTGGGAAAACCTGGCGCCGGTGCCCACGGGACGCGAATCGTCCGGCGTCACCGTACACAACGGACACATCTACACCTTTGGCGGCAAAGACGCACAGCACAAAACGCCCGCCGCCGAAGTGTACGACATCGCCGCCGACCGCTGGTTTGTCGCAGACCCCATGCCGGTGGGCTGCTGCTGGCTCGACGCCTGCACTGTGGGAGACCGCCTCTTTACCATGGGCGGCGCCCACCACATCAAGGGCGGGTACAAATGGCTCAACGATGTGTACGAATTCATTCCCTAATCACAGTCTGAATCCCGCACCCTAGAAAAAGGAGACTCAACCAACTATGTCGGCCCCCGAACCCGCTTACGAACTCACCCCCGAACAGAAGTACGAATTTGACCTTCAGGGTTACATCGTGCTCAGACAGCACTTCGACGCCGAAGCCATTCAAGAATTTCACGCCGGCATCGACGAGCTCCAGGCCATTCCCATCGACTACGAGACCTACAAGAAGATTGGCGTCTCCAGCTATTTTATGGCCGCGGCCATGCAAGACCCCGACCACCCTTTTTGGAAGGGCGAGCACCGCCCAGACCGCGCCCCCAACCCCAAAACCGGCGGCATCGGCCGAGTGGACCACGCCCTGTGCGGCACCGACAAATTTGACCGCATTGTGCGCGACCCCGTACTCAAAGCCATCCACACCACCTTTGCCGGCGGCGCCGTATATGTTTCGGCCAGCTATTACATAGAAAAGGTGGGGCCGGCCATCGGCGGCGGCATGCACAACGGCGGCTTTCCGCGCATTCGCGGCGTCTACTACGACTACGACCACACCACCCAGAGCTTCGCCTGCAGCTGCACCAAAACCGTGGTAACCCTCTCGGACATGAGCTGCGTTGAAAACGGGCCGTTCGCCGCCATTCCCGGCAGCCACAAGGCCAATTTTAGCTGCCCGTTTGATTTGGCCGACCCCACCAATAACCCCATGGCGGTGCCGGTGCTGGCGGCGCCGGGCGACGTGATCATTTTTTCAGAGGGCATGACCCACAACGCCTATCCGGTCACCAATACGTCGATCCGCCGCTCCGTGTTTTTAGACTACATGCCGGCTATTACGCGCGACAATACTCCAGACCAGCGGCAGTCGATTTATCCCGACCATGTGCTGGAACGACTTAAGGATCAGGCGGATGTGCTTACTTCGGCGGGGTATATTTAGAGAGCTCTTTTACACATTATATCCACCATTAGACCGGAATGCCGCACAATTCTTTCATGCTGTTGTCCATAGCTTTTAGATGATCAGCGTGGAAACGACTGGCGTTTTCCTCCAAGGGTGCCTGATCACCGCGTTCTTCATAGTGGACAAACAGTACCAGGCGCGGCACGTCCAGCAAATTCTCCGAGCGGTCGTGCACCAGAAACGAGTGAAAAAACACTGCGCTGCCCGCCGGCACACACATCTCCATGGGCTCTGGCAAACCTGGCATATCGTTAAAATCCTGACCCAGGGCACGCGCCCGCAGTTCGGGATCTTGCAGGTATTTTTCCACGCAGTGGTGGCTGCCGGGATACAGCATAAACGCCCCGCCACCGGGCTCGACCTTATTGACGTGCAACACCCCGTTGATCAACGCCTCGTCCCCCGGCTCGGGCGGGTTGTTGGGCCAGTCCACGTGATACCCCAGATCAAAACGCTCTGTACCAAGTGTACTTTTATACGTCGCCACCGGCACCGAGGCACTGCGCAAACGCGGCGACGTATCCAATAACCCCGCCACCGCTTCCACCAAGCGGGGATGTCCGGCCAGGTTGGACAAACGCGGCTCGCAATACTCCGCCAGCAACGGCTTGCGTCCATTGGACGGCACCCCTACCTCGCCCGGCACCAGGGGCGGCTGCACATCCTCCGGCAACCACTTTTCAAACAACGATCTGGCTTCGACAATTTCCTCTTCCGACAAAATATCTTCGACAACTACATATCCTTCGCGGTCAAAAAAGTCGCGGTCGATCTGAATAGGTTTGGTCATGGGATTTTTCTATTGGTGTTGATGTGGTTTTCGTGGACTTGGGCGTGTGGGGGTGGGCCTTGCCTCTGGTGCTTTGTGAGTCCCAGGGCGGCCTATCGCAGGTATTCCAGACTAGCACAAGTGCAATAGGGACGTGGGTTCGGTGGATGGATCGGGAGCGGCGTCAGGGCAGCCGCCCTACCCCCTTCCTCCCCCCCACAAAGCACCGCCGACAAAAACCCACCCCCACACGCCAGGGAACATATGGCTCATTAACTGCGCTGGCAACCTACCCCCTACTTGACCATGCCGCCCAAAATCCCCTTAATATCTCCCAGCACTACAGCTATCATATACCCGACGTAACGTCCGCTGAGCGGTGAGGGGGTGGTCCCAGAGTGGATGCCAACGCACCCGCAAGCGGGTGCGCGTGCTCGGAGCCGGGCAGGAGCCCGGCGAGAGCCGAAGGCCGCCAATTCTAAGAATTGAGCGTCATGAGCGAGGGACCACCCCCTCACCGCGTCCCAAGCAAACGCCAACCTAACCAAAACGGAGCCCATCATGTCCGAACACCTAGTCTTCATCACCTCGCTCAGCCCCGGCGACGCCGGCGCCATCACCGCCTTCAAACTCAACACCGACGCCGGCACCTTAGAACAACTGCACCGCAACACCGACGTCGAAAACCCCTTCTTCATCGCCCTCTCCCCCGACCGCAAGTATTTATATTCGGTCCACATCACCGGCGATTTTGAAAACGACGCCGGCGCCATCGCCTCCTTCGAAATAGTCAACGAGTCGGGCAAGCTGCGCAAAATCAACGAAAAATCCGCCCAGGGCCGCACCACCTGCTACGTCGACATCGACCCCAGCGGCAAAGCCGTCGTGCTGGCCAACTACTCCTCCGGCAGCGTCGGCTCCTTCGCCGTTCAGGACGACGGCTCGCTGAGCGACATGGTCTCTTTCTTCGAACACCAGGGCCCCAGCACAGTCAACGAGGGCCGCCAACAAAACGCCCACGCCCACTGCGCCACCCTCACCCCCTCGGGCAACCACATGTACGCCTGCGACCTGGGCTGCGACAAAATCTACGGCTACGCCCTCGACGCCGCTTCCGCCACCCTCACCCCCCTGGCCCAACCCTTCGTCCGCACCATCGGCGGCGCCGGCCCCCGCCACTTCACCTTGCACCCCCAGGGCGGCTACGCCTACGCCAACAACGAATTGCTCAACTCCATAAACGTCTACAGCCACGACGAATCCACCGGCACCCTCATCGAACGCCAGCTCATCTCCACCCTGCCCGACGACTACGACGGCGACAGCTACACCGCCGACATCAAAATCACCCCCAACGGCAAATTCCTCTACTGCTCCAACCGCATCCACGACAGCATCGCCTGCTACAGCATCAACTCCGACGGCACCCTCACCCTCCTCGACATCCCATCCAGCCGCGGCAACTTCGCCCAAAACCTGGCCATCACCCCCGACAACTCCTTCCTCCTCTGCGCCAATATGCACGCCGAAGACCCCCCCACCGAGGGCTCCGGCATCTCCCTCTACCGTATCGAAGAAACCGGCCACCTAACCCCCCTCGGCGACTTCATAGACCACCACAAACCCTCCTGCATCATGATCGTCTAACCAAAAAACAAAACGCCCATTCTCAGCCATCTCCTCTCGCGCCCCCCCACTAACCTCTAGCGGAGGTTGGTGAGGGGGTGGTCCCAGAGCGGATTCATTACCCTGTCTGCCGCAGGACGCGGCAGACAGGGTAATGCCT
>CAXGRO010000487.1:0-4767 GCA_964012055.1 uncultured bacterium | reverse complement strand
TTGGGCAGGGGGGTGGTGCGTGGTTTGCCCTGGGCGTCGACGTCTATTTCGACTAGTTCGCCTGTGGCGTAAGCGACCAGCGCCAGGTCGTCGGGCGAAGGACCCAACGCCGTGACCGCGGTATCTGACAGGTGCTGCCAGCCGGCATCCGCCTGACGCGGGCTAAAACGCCGCAGGCCGGCACTGCCGCCGATCCAGATAAAGCCCACTTGATCGGCAAAGATAAATTCCCACTGCGTGGTTTTATCGTCGGCGTTGAGCGCTACCACCTGCCACTGCTGTTGTGCGTCGGCCGACAAGACCAAGACCTGGGTGTTGCCTTCCGTTGTTGTGACAAGGGTCCAGGCGTTGTCATAAATGTCTCTTGTAAGTGGAATGGGGGTGAGGTCGGCATGGACGGGGAACGGTTGTAAGGTGCCATCGGCTTCTAACTTTTTGTCGGCCCCTTCCAGCCACAGGCTGCGATCGGGGGTCAGGGTGATGTGGCCTTGGCCCCGGGGTGGGCTGCCAAAGCGTGCGGTTAAATCAGCATTTGTACCTTTGAGGTCGCTGTGGAGGATCTGGTCATTTTGGGTGAAGTAGACGCCGCCCTGGGGTGCGGGGGCGGCACTGGTTAGGGGGCCGGCGACCAGGGTTTCGATCTGGCCGTTGCGCAATGTGCCTAAACCGAGGTCGCCGGCGAATACTAGTATGAGGTGGTCTTGGTTGTCGGCAAAGAGGGCGGTGGGTGTTGCGGGCAGGATGGCGATGTGTTTGGGTTGTGTTGCGTCGGCGGTGTGTTGGGACATTAGGCCGCTCCAAATTGTGAGAATGAGTAGTGTGTTTTTCATTTTTTCTAGTATTGGGGCGCTCTGGCCCCCTCCTACCAGACCGCCGTAGACGTAGTATATTGGCGCTCGGAGTTAGTAATGTCGATCGTAAATTCGGAAGACGTGGGTTCTGGATAAACGATCGCTGAGCGGCATTGGGGGGACCTCAGAGCGGATTCATTACCCCCGGAGCCGGGCAGGAAGCCCGGCGAGAATGAGCGAGAGGTCCCCCCCATGCCGCGTTACAAGATCAACGGAGATCAACGTCTATCCATCCCGATTTAATCGATCAACCACCAGATCTTCAAAACCTTCACAATCTTCCCATCTCGTTGCACAGCGAACCAACCTGGCACGATCTTCGATTGCCGTAAAACCATCGTCCGTCACCCCAACGGGCAAATCCTCCATGATCAGTTTTGCTTCGCTGAAAGCAAGATATACCGCAACCGTATCAAAAAGAATCGAACTCTCTCTTCGCCAGCGCTCGGGGTCGCTCGCCGCGTCCGGACCCTGCGCCCACCAGGTCTGGTAATTGGACAGTATGGCGCGTGCGAGAGGGTCGTTTGATTGCAGGACGCGGCGATACTTTTCGCCTTGGAGCTGGACGATGCCGCAGGTGTCGAGCGGCGTGATGGTTACGGGCCAGGGGGCGGCAAAGGCCGTTTGGCAGGCCTGGACATCGTTGACCACGTTGGCCTTGGCGACCACTTTGTCGCGGTTTCGTTTGTGGCCATATCGCAGTGAGCCGTGCATGCCGACAAAGCGGGCGTTGTGGGCGATTTTGGGCTTGCGTTGCAGGGCGGCGGCCACGGTGAGCAGGGGGCCGATGGCGATTACGGTGATCGGTTGGGGGGATTGGAGGACGGTGTCGATGAGGGCCTGGACGCCGTCTTCAAAGATTGGGCCGGCGTAGAAAGACAGCTCGTAGTCGGCGATGCAGGGGGCCTGGCGGGTGTGGCCGGTGTTGTCCTGCCATTCGGGGCCCAGGCCCACCGGCAGGTTCTGGCGGCCGGCCGCTTCGAGGATGTGGCAGCACAATTTGGCGCGGTAGTTAGGGCGGCCGCGGTCGGTGGTGATCAGCTTGACGTCGAGTTCGGGGCAGCGCAGCAAGAAGCCGAGGGCCCAGGTGTCGTCGATGTCGCTGCCGATGTCGGTGTCGAAGATGACGGGTACGGGCATGGCTTTTGTTTAACTCATGGCCACGCCGCCGTCCACGTGAATGGCCTGGCCGGTGATGTTGCGCGCTTCTTCCGAGGCCAGGAAGGCGGCCAGGTTGCCGATGTCTTCGGGGGTTTGTTCGCGCTTTAGCGGCGTGTTGTTCTGCACCAGCTTGTCAAACATTTCGCGGGGCTCCAGGCCGGCGTAGGAGGGGTCGCCCTCGGCCACCAGGGGGGCGAGTTTGTGCCAGAACGGGGTCCACAGCATGCCCGGGCATATGGCGTTGACGTTTACGTTGTAGGGGCCCAGGTCTTTGGCCACCAGACGGGTCAGGCTCAACTCGGCGTTTTTGGCGGCGGCGTAGGCCGGCAAAAACTGGGGGTCGCGCTTGGCGGCGATGGAAGAGATGTTGATGATTTTGCCGCTGCGGCGTTCCATCATGTGCGGCGCAATGGCTTTGCAGAGGAAGAAGGGGCCCTTGACGTTGACCGCAAAATTGGAATCCCAATCGTCCTCCAGTTGATTGGTGAAGGGGATTCCCAGGCGCTCGCCAAAGTGGCCGGCGTTGTTGACCAGGATGTCGACCTGGCCGAATTCGTTAATGGCCTGTTCGACCAGGGCGGTGCAGTCGGCTTCGTTGGTCACGTCGGATTGCACGGCCAGGCCGCGCCGGCCCTGCTGCTGGATCTGTTCGACGGTTTTGGCAGCCGTGTCCAGATTTAAATCGGAGACGCTCAGGTCGGCTCCCTCGCGGGCCAGGCAGGCACAGATGCCGGCGCCCATTCCCCCACCGCCGCCGGTGACGATGGCTACTTTGTTTTCTAAACGCATAGGTACCTCCTTATTGCGAGTGGACTCGCCTGGCAAATTGGTTGCAGTGTCGATGGGGCAGATAAAGCGCATTGGCAGTGGCGCTGTCAAGCTCAGTGTAAAGGTGCTGTGGAACAAGGAGTTATTGTTTGTGTGATATTATATGAGTTGGGCTGGACATGGTTGAGTTGAGCAAGCTATAATTAGCGCATGTCAAGTCGTTCTCCCTTGCGCTCTTTTATGGTCGGCGCCGCGCTGTCGCTGGTCATCAGCATAGGTTTTTCCTATGCCCGGCTGGTCTTGTCCACCGCCGGCATGTCGTCCGACTATATCTCGGCGGGGGCTGTATTTCTCTTTTTTGTATTGACAGCCTTGCTCAACCCCCTGATCAAATTTGCGCACGCTTCCTGGGGTCTTAACCGCGGCGAATTGGCCATCGTCTACACCATGCTGATCGTCGCTTCGGCCATTCCCACCTGGGGGTTTTCCGGCAATATGGTGCCCATGTTGCCGGGCCTGTACTACTTTGCCACCCCCGAGAACAATTGGGCCGAGTTGCTGCACACCTACGTCAAAAGTTGGATGGTGCCGCAGGACGCGGCGGCGGTGAAATATTTTTTTGAAGGTCTGCCCGCCGGGCGCCCCGTGCCCTGGGAAGCCTGGGTGGTGCCGCTGGCGGCCTGGTGCTCGCTGGTGGTGGCGGTCTATTTGATGATGATTGCCGCCATGGTGCTGGTGCGGCGCCAGTGGGTGGAGCACCAGCGCCTGGTTTTTCCCCTTGTTCAGTTGCCGCTGGACATGATCGAGGAAGATCGGCAGGGTCGCGCCTTTGGGCCGTTTGTGCGCAGCCCGCTGATGTGGATAGGGTTTTTTGTTCCGTTTTTTCTGCTGAGTACCAAGGGGCTAAACCACTATTTGCCGCAGGTGCCCACTGTCAAACTCTACACCTACATTCTCGTCTTCAGCCAGAGTACGGCGGTGGAGTTCTTGCTGAGCTTTCCCGTTTTGGGTCTGGCCTACTTTCTCAATCTGGATGTGTCGGTGAGTCTGTGGCTCTTTCATTTGCTGGCTAAAGTGCAGATGGGCATGGAGATGTCGCGGGGTTATATGCTGCCGGGCGAGATCGAGAAGTTTATGGAGGGCACTCTGACGGTGGCGCACCAGGGCATGGGGGCCATGTTTGTGCTGGTGTTTTACGGCTTGTGGACCGGCAGGGGATACTTAAAAGCGGCGCTGCGCAAGGTGGTGCGCGGCGGCAGCGAGATTGACGACGGCAATGAGATTCTCTCCTACCGGGCGGCGGCACTGGTATTGTGCGGCGGCGGGCTCTACGTCACTGGGTGGCTCTACTTGTCGGGCATTCCGCTGGGGGTGACGTTGATATTTTTAGTGACAGCTTTTGCCATTTTTTACGGCATCACCAGAGTGGTGGCCGAGGGCGGGTTGGGTTTTATTCGGCCGCAGATGACGGCGCAGCCCATTGTGATCAATTTTCTGGGCTCGGCGGCGGTGGGGGCCTCGGGCATTTTTGGCCTGGCGCTCACTTTTAGCTGGGCCGGCAATTTGCGCATTGGCGTTATGGCCTCGGCCATCCACGGCATGAAGCTGGCTGAGCGGGTGGGGCAGTTGCGCCGGCCGCTGTTCTGGGCCATGTTGCTGGCTATCGTGGTCAGTTTGCTCAGTTCGGTGTGGCTGGTGGTGTGGCTGGCCTACCAGCACGGCGGTATCAATTTGGACCGGGGGTTTTACAATTATTGGGGGCGGCTGCACGAGTTTTCGGCCTATAAGATTTCCAACCCGGTCGGCATCACGCGGACGTTTGACATCATCGGCCCGCGCTTGTTCTACACCGGCATCGGCGCCTGGATCATGGGGCTGCTGATCTGGGCGCGGCATCAATTCTTGTGGTGGCCTACCCACTACCTGGGTTTTGCGGTGAGCGCCACCAATATGACCTCGGCCAGCTGGTTTAGCATTTTTCTGGGCT
>CAXGRO010000486.1:0-4771 GCA_964012055.1 uncultured bacterium | reverse complement strand
GACCGAGAAGATGACGCCGATTGGCGAGGATCCCGAATGGGATGTTCCGGCTAATCGATTTAACGACGGCAAATGTGACCCGGCTGGCCGTTTGTGGGCCGGCACCATGGAATTTGCCGGGGCCGACGGCGAGGGCGCGCTCTACTGCCTGGACTCGGACCACAGTGTTACCAAGAAAGTGGAAAACGTGAGTATTTCCAACGGCATCGTCTGGTCGCACGACAGCGAGACCATGTATTTTATCGACTCTTTGGCGATGAATGTGCGGGCCTACGACTACGATATCGACACCGGCAATATCGGCAACGAGCGGGTGGTAGTGAAAAATGAGGGCGAGGGCATTTTTGACGGCATGGCCATCGACGAGGAAGGGTTGCTGTGGATCGCCGTCTACGGCGGCTGGGGGGTGCGGGTCTACAATCCGCAGGGAGGCGCGCTGGTGCGGGATATTCGTTTGCCGGTCGAGCAGGTTACGGCGTGCGCCTTTGGCGGCGACGATCTCAACGAACTCTACATTGTTTCGGCGACGCACAATATGGACGAGCAGCGCCTGGCCGAGCAACCGCTGGCCGGCTCGTTGCTCAAGATTGATCCGGGCACCAGCGGGGTGCCGTCTTACAATTACGCGGGTTGATTAAGCGCCGATACCGGTTAGCCACACGGTGAGCAGGACGATGGCCAATACGCAAACCCAGGCCACAATAAAGCCGCCGACTGTTTGGCGGCTGGGGCGGCGGATTTCTAGGCCCAGGCGTTTGAAGAGGTTGTCTTCTGGCATGGTTTACTCCATGGCGACCTTGATGCCGGCCTCGCGCAATTTGTGCTCCTGGCCCACCGGGGTGTGCAGCACGGTGTAGAAGCGATCGAGCATTTCTTTGGGCTCGGGAGGTGTTAGTAGACTCACTATGATGAGTGTGCCGATGCCGATGCACAGGTACCAGGCGATTTGATCGGCCAGCGACAGTTTAATGCCCAGTTCGACGCCGAAGAGGGTGGTGCCCGAAGTGAAGAGCAGTACGGTGCCGGCGGCGATGATGCAGGCCCAGGCGCCCCAGCGGTTGGCGCGGCGCCAGATGATGCCGGCCCAAAAAGCCATGCCCACCAGGCCGGTCACTTTCCAGAAAAATTGCAAAAGCTCGGCGACGTTGCCAAAGGCGTAGGTCATAAACAGGCCGCCGGCGACGATGGCCAGCGACACGATGCGGCTGACCTTTAGGTAGTAGGCGTCGTCGCGGTCGCGCACCAGGTAGCGCTGGTAGAGGTTGCGGGTGAAGAGGGCCGAGCCGACGACCATAAAGGTGTCGCACGAGGACATGACCGCGGCCAGGATGGAGGCCAGCATGAGGCCCACCAGGCCGGCGGGCAGGAGGTCGTGCACGGCCATGCCGAAGGCGAGTTCGGGGTGTTCCAGGTTGGGGTAGAGGGCGATGCAGCCCATGCCGACGAAGGCCCAGGCCACGGTGCAGAGGCGCTTGATCATGGAACCAAAGCAGCCGCCAATGCGGCTGTCCATTTCGGTGCGGGCGGCGCCGCCGGCTTCCATGCTCTGCGGTTGGGCGACGATGCCGACCAGGGCGTTGATCACCACCATAGAAATGTAGAACAGGGTGACGGCCTCGTAGGGGGGCGGCAGGTCGCGCGGCGCGGTGAGGGCGAACATTTCTTCGGGCACCTGGGCGTGCATACCGGCAAAGCCGCCGACTTTGTCGAGTACAAAGGGCACGAGCAGGAATGACATGACGATGGTAAAAATGCCCTGGAGAAAGTCGGTGACCACGGCGGCGTGCAGGCCGCCGGCGACGCCGTAGGCGACAAAGAGCACGGTCATCAAACCCACCGAAGCCCACATGGGCACGGTGCCGTCGGTAATGGCTTCTATGGTGCGGCCAGTGCCCTGCAGCATCATGGCCATGGCCAGTATCATGAAGAACATGCCGGCAAAGCTGTAGAAAATCCCCAGGCTTTTGCTGAAGCGCTCTTCGAAGAAGTCGGCGGTGGTGACATAGCGCAGGCGGCGGAAGATGACGGGGGTGATCCAGTAGAACGGTGTGACGAAGAGCCAGAGCCACTGGTACCAGATGCCGGCCATGCCGATTTTGTAGGTGGCGCCGGCTACGGACACGGCCTGGTCGGTGTGGGTGCCCGAGCCGAAATTGTGCATCAGCATCATCCAGCGGCCGAATTTGCGGCCGCCCATAAAGAAGTCGCCGGTGTTGTGCACTTTGCGGGCGGCCCACAGACCGAGGAAGGTGATGACGGCGAGGTAGAGGACGAGGGTGGCGATGTCGATGGCGTTGAGGCCGAACAAGGTGTGTTTCTCCTAGTGGCGAGGTGGGGGTAAGATAGGGAAAGGAGCGGGGAGGGGCGATATTGGTTATCTTTTGGTTTCGCAGCTGAAACATTATTTCATTGAAAAGAGTGAATTATGAAACTGAACATCTCCATTAGCTTGTGGAACTACATTCACTATTTTCCTCTGCGCAAAGGTGGTACGAGCTTTGCCTTTGACGCCGGTCTGGACAGTCTGGCAAAGGTTGTCGATGAAGCGGCGGCGGCCGGCTACGGCGTCGAGCTATGGCCCCACTGGGCGAGTTGGGAATGGACTTCGCCCGAACGCGAAGCCATGGTGTCGCAACAGATCGATCTCTACGCCGAGGAGCACCGCGAGCGCCTGGCGGAGATACTGCGCGGTGTGCGCTCGAGTTGGCACACGGACGGCGACAATACACTCCCAGGCTATCGGCGCAAGATTGACACGGTGGCCCATGTGGGCAGCCAGGTGCTGGTGGTACATGCATCTAACCTCTTCCTAGACGGGCCCGAGCCCGATTTTGATTTTGCCGCCCAGGTGCTGGACTACGCGCGCGGCAAAGGCGTGACGATCGCCCTGGAAAACGCTTCCGAGGGAGAACAGGAGGAAGATGCGGCGCTGTGGAATCTAGCTATTTTGCAAAGGGCGCTGGAACGCTTTGACGATCTCAAAGTTTGTCTCGATACCACGCACGTGCAAAAGTTCAAACGATTTCCTCTCAAAGAGTACGTGGATAGGCTAGTGGAGCGGATCTGCCATTTGCACATCAGCGACGCCCTGGGCGACGAGGTGGGCATAGGCCGCTTGCACACGCAGCCGGGCACCGGCAAGATCCCCGATGGAGATTGGCGCTACTTGTTCGAGGCTTTAGAGAAGGCCAATTTTCAGGGTGATGCCGTACTCGAAATCAAACCACTCACCCCCGTGCGCATCGCACAGCAGACGGAAGCATTTTTTGACGGCCTCGCCTAGGATTCGACAGATGCAAGCGATTGATGTGGACGCCGCGGTCTGAGGTGCGGACGTGGAAGTACACTTTGCAGATATAGACGGCGACGGCGAGCGCGAGATTGTCGTGGAGAACGACTGGCTGCGTGCCGTACTGCGCTTTCCCGAAAAACTGGGCTACGCCTTCTATAAGGGTCGTTTCACCTGGGGCGGGTGGTTGCAGTCGCTGGTCTACAAACCCACGGGCCGCGAATTTTTTCTGCCGCAGATGGTCGATCTGGAAGGCATCAATCCCTTTGGTCTGCCCGATGAACTCTTCGCCACTTTTCCCTTTACCACAGCAAGTGGGGAACAGCGCCGGCTGAAAATGGGCGTGGGTGTTTTCTCTGAAGGCGGCGGGGAAGAGGGGTTCGAAGCACTGCCGTGGACCTGGCATGAAGAGGACGTCGAAGGAGAAAAGGTCGTCGCTTTTCGCCAGGAGATTGAGGATGTGGGCGGCTATAGCTACGTGTACGAGAAGCGCTATCGCTTTCGGCCGCAGGCGGCGTGGTTTGCGCTGGATGTAGTTTGGGAGAATAGGGGAGAAACGCTGCTGGCTTCGGCGTGGGACGTGCACACTTTCCACGCGGCGGGTGCGCCGCCGCGCACGGCCTGGCTGGTGGCGCCCAAGCGCGCCTGGCTCAGTTGCGGTCGCTCGCGCCTGCGCACTTTTATCAAAGAAGCCAGTCCTATTTTTGCCACTCCGACAATTGAAGAAATGGTCTCCGATCGCATCCTCTGGGACATGGACGGCACGCCCTGGTGGTACGCCACCGGCCCGGCCGAGGGCGATGAGTTTTACCTCATGCGCGCTCGCTTTGACGCCGATTGGGGCATGTCCTGGGCCGGGTACGGCGCTTTCACGCCGCAGGCGATCAACAATGTGGAGGTGCCGCCGGGCGAGTGTGCCACCTGGGGATTTGATGTGACCCTGGGCAACGGCGGCCGCAACTTTGTCGCTGCCGGGCGCGATTGCGGTTTGACGCTCGATCGCGAAGGGGGTAAAGCTATGGTGCGGCTGCACACGGCGGTGCGCGGTACGGGGGATCTCGAGGCCGGCGTGGTATCGCCGGCGGGCGTCTTACAGCATCGGCAACGTCAGACGGGGGAGGCCGCTCCCGGCCGGTCGTTGCGTCTGGAAGTGGATTTGCCAACTGTGGGCGACTACACCGAGTTGGATATTGATTACCGCTGCGAAGATGGGGCATTGCACACTCGGGAGATTGTGCCGCTGCGGGGTGTGCGTCCCACGGCTCACCTGCCCTTTGCCGGCAACGGGGTTCCCATTTTTGTTGCTGCGCACCACGCGCTAGAAAACCCCGAAGCGGATGGCCGATACTTGTGGTGCCACGGCACCCAGGTCGGTTTTGCGGTGGACTGGGATACTGTGGGCGTGCGCGCGCCGGACGACTTGAATGAATTCCGAGCGCTGTGTCTGGTAGGCGACGCCTGGCCCGCCGAACGCGTGGGAGA
>CAXGRO010000485.1:0-4779 GCA_964012055.1 uncultured bacterium | reverse complement strand
AATCCGCCGTTGTAAATCTGCTGCGCCCCCCCCAACGTTAGCTGCACCAGCGCCTCAGACGACACCGGGTTGGCCCACTGCCAGTGGTGCACGTGGTGCCGGGTGCCCACCGAAGTGTCTTCCCTCACCTGGGCCAGCCGCCGCCCGGCGATTTGCTGGGTGGCGTGCAATATGTGCTCCGGATAGTCGGCGTTGGCACCGGCCAAAAAGCGAATCCAGGGCTGCTCATGGCCGGCGTCCTCCTTGCTGTGGAAGGCAAAGACCTCATTCCAATCGTGCGTTTCCTTTTGCCGCACCGCCTCCAAACGCTGCCAGTCCTCGTCGGCCATCGACAAATTCCACAGGGCCACCAGGCAGGCGGGCGACATGGGGCTCCAGTCGAACCAGCCGGCGTCGCCGTAGCGCATGGGATAGAGAAAGGTCTTTTGATAGCCGGTCGCCTCATTCTGTTTTTTCCACTTCTCGGGCAAGCTCATGTACTGGTCGCGCACATCGCGCATTTCTCCCAGTTCGAGAATGAGATCGATCTGGCCGCGCGGCAAGTCCAGGTAGCGTTCGTCGCGCGTCAGCAAGAAGGCGTTGGCGCCGGCGTCCAAAAACGCCTTGCTCAAATTCTGGAAACCGTGCGGCCAGGTCCACCCGTACAAACCCCCGTACCATTTGCCGTCCATGTACTCGCCCACCTGGCCCGACAAGCCCACGGCGTCGGGTATAAAACCGCCGTTGTCTTTGCCCCATTGGATCCAGGCGTCGGTGTATTCAACCACCCAGTCGCGGTACTTCTCCTCGCCGCTGGCGATAAAGGCGTTGGTCACCAGGGTGGTAATCGACATATTCGAGGCTACGTCGCCGCGCCGATGCCGGTCGAACATCGCCTGCCCCATAGCCCGGGCTTTTTGCGGATCGCCTAAATCCTGCACCGAATCGATGCCCGGCAAATCAAAAAAGGGCAAACTGTAGCGCTCCATGGTGCCCCCCAGCGGCGCGTAGCGGGCGTTTTCGCGCTCCGCCTGCGGCGACAAATAGGCGCCCTTGCTGCCGTTGTGGGGTGACAAAACAATCTTGTGCTCGGGGTCGTAGTTGATCGCCTCGGGACCTTCGTTGAGATAAAACCCGGCAAAGCGCTGCGCCCGCTCCCGCCACTTGCTCACATGCGGGGCGGCGAGGCAGAGGTTATAAAAGAAGACATCGCTTTCGGACTGATGGAAATTGTCTTCCCTAACACCGTACTCTTTGTGCACCGCGCCCAGCCGCGTCAGCTGCTTGGTGATGGCCTCCCACTGCCGTTGGGCCAGGCCCAGCATGTGGTCGGCGCCGCCCATCATATAGACCAGCGGCCAGTTGAAGAAGGGTTCGTAGAAATCGTCGCAACTGCCGCCGCCCCACTCGTCCTCCCAGATAAACTCGCCGTCGTCGCGCGTAAAGTGCTCCAGAAAAGGATGTACCGAGTCGTTCAGCGCGTCAAAGAGGTGGCGCTCCCACACGGCCCAGGTAGGCGGGGCGCCAATGGGCAAATCGGCTATAATTTGTGTCATGGCAACTTACTCACACTCGTCAAAATTGTACCGCGAAAAATCATATTAGTTTAAACCACCGCCGCCGCCACCGCATTCGACACCGTCCCCCGCAACCCCCCCACCCGCTCCGGGTCGTTGGTAAGCAGTACAAACGTCACTTCGGTTTCTGGATCGACCCAGGCCACAGTCCCCGTGGCGCCGCCGTGCCCAAACGCCCGGTGCGAGGTCAAATCGCCGTAGAGAGCGCCGTTGGTCAATTGCCAACCCAGCCCCCAGCGCTTCTGCGCCTTCTCAGACTCGGGCAAGCTGTTCATCTCCGCCGTCTGGTCGCGCGTCATCGCCGCCACCGCCGCCCTGCTCAAAACGCGCTTCCCCTTCACCTCCCCGCCCAGCAGAAAAACCTGGCACAGCACCGTTAGATCCGCCGCCGTCGTCAACATGCCGCCCCAGGGCGCGGCCAGATTGCGCCAGTAATCCGAGTTCCAGTGCCAATCCGTTCCGGGGCCGCCGCTGTCGCTCATTTGCGGCAAGCGGATCTCCGCCTCGCGTGCCCGGCGATCTTCCAGGCACCCCAACGACGTATCCTCCAGCCCCAGCGGATCAAAAAACTCGCTGCGCAACACCTGCGGCAGCGGCCGGCCCTGCAAGCGCTCGACCACCTCGCCCAGCATCGCAATGCCGCAGCTCTGGTACGAAATCCGCGTGCCCGGCTCAAACAGCAAGTCCAGCTCGCATATGCGCGCCACGAACGCAGCCAGCGGCTCGTGCGCGGCGCGATAGGCGTGATTTTCCGGCACCATATCGGGCAACCCCGACGTGTGCGTCAAAAGATGGCGAATGGTCACCTTGTCCTTGCCGCGCTCGCCGAATTCGGGTACCACGTCCGCCACCGGCTGGTCCAAGCGCAGCCGCCCTTGCTCGACCAGTTGTAGCACCGCAGCGCAGGCAATGGGTTTGGTGATCGACGCCACCAAAAAAATCGTGTCTTCCACCACCTCTGCCCCGTCGAGAGCCACTTGGCGCTTGCCAAAACGCGCCACCGGCAGCACCGCGCCGCCGCGCGACACCTGCAATACGGCGCCGAGCAATTCGCCGTTGTCGACGGCGGCCTGCAGCAATCCGTAGGCGCGCTGCATACTTGCTTCACAAAACCCAACCGAGCTAAAATCCTGCGCTGCTGCCATATTTGTTTTCCTCCATCAATGACTTCTTATAAATAAGTCACACCCCCAATGCAAACATCGGCACTGGTGCCGCAGGCTTATAACGCCGCAGACTCGCCGAGGTCCACTTGGCCATTTCTCTATCACCACACGAAGCAATCAATATACTCGATTTATATTCCTCTGACGAACGCGCTGTCAACCAAACCCAATTTAACGCTCTCTACTTGACGCTATACCCCAAAAAACTCTTTATAATTACCAACAAACCATCGCCGCCATATTTCAAACTTCACTCATCTCAAAATAACGGGCTAATATGAACGAAGACGAAAAATACCTTTTTGACCTCAACGGCTATATTGTAGTTGAAAACGTCCTCACCCCCGAAGAAGTTGCCCTGGCCAACGAGGCCGTCGACCGCCACATAGATCCGTCGCAAATCCGCTCGCGCGAGCACCGGCTGGACGGCGGCTCGCCGGAGTTGGAAGGCCACCACGGGCGCGGCGATTTGGGCGGCATGTTGCACTGGGAAGAGCCCTGGTGCAACCCTTTTCGCGCCATGCTGGCGCACCCGCGCCTGGTGCCCTACCTCAACGAGATCCTCGGCAAGGGCTTTCGCATGGACCACCAGATGTCGCTGTTGTGGATGGAAGAGGGCGCCGAAGGTTTTATCTTTCACGGCTCCTCGGGCCCCGGCTTTGACCCCAACCAGTACTACATCTTTCGCAACGGCCGCATGCACAACGGGCTCACCGTCGTCAGCATTCAACTCACCGACGTCAACCCGGGCGACGGCGGTCTGATCGTCGTCCCCGGCAGCCACAAGAGCAACTACTCCTGCCCGCTGGAGCTAAAGCGCTACGAAAAATATCAGGAAAACGTGCGCCAGGTGGTGTGCAAGGCCGGCGACGCCGCCATCTTTACCGAAGCGGTGACCCACGGCACCCTGCCCTGGACCGCCGACCACCCGCGGCGCTCGGTGATGACGCGCTACACGGCGGGCAACCTGGCCTATGTGCCGGCCTACGAAATGCCCGAATGGGCCAACGAGCGGCAGCGGGCGGTTATGGAAAAACCGTATCACAACCGCCTCGACCGACCTGTGCTGGACGAGTAAAGTAGAATTTCAATTTATTCTTCGATACCGCGATTGTAATCGAAGTAGGGGGCGGCGTCCGGGGCTTCGACAATCTTAAAATTGCGCGGCGATTCCTCCCAGGCCGACTGCACCGCAAAACCCCACAGGCGGCGCAGCAAGGGGGTTGCCCGGGCGACAATGTCGGGCGGGATGGAGCGGGTGTGGTCGCAAAAGGGACGTATTTTGCTGCGGCAGCAAAAACCCTGGATGGCATAGCGCAATTCGCCGGTATTGTTGGACCCGCCGGCGTGCAGCAGGCGGCCGTCGTAGACCAGTACGGTACCGGGCACCGCCACAAACAGGCGCTCCTGTTCGGGGGTGACAGTGGCCGGGTCGATGTCCTCGCAGTGCGAGCCGGGCACAAAGCGGGTGGCCCCGCTCTCTTCGGTAAATTCGGACAGCGCAAACATCGACTGCGCCACCATGGGCAGCACGCTGTGCACATTGTAGGCCGGGTTGGGCACAAAGGGCCCGCCGTCGCGGTGCAACCTCTGCGGCTCCATGCCGGGCTTGGGCGAGCGCGCCCCCATGTCCGATAAAATGTAATCGTCCCCCAGCAAATACTCCATGCAGGCCACCACCCGCGGCGTTTGAATGATCTCCCTAAAAATCTCCGCCCGCGCCGTTAAATTGTGGGTCCGATTGGTCCCCGGCTCGTGCGCCGAAACGTGCTCCTCATCGTAACTCTTGCGCAATTCCTCAATCGCCTCCTCCACCTGCCCATCCGTCAGTACCCCCTCCAAAATGGTATACCCCACTTCATCCAATTCGCGAAAATGCCGCTCCATAAATCTCTCCAATCGCTCCGTCAAACGTCCCTATTGTAAAACCAGCGCAGCCAATACCCATATGCCAGCTGGCGCCAGTGGCTGGCGGTTTTGCCGGCGGTGCTTTGTGGGGGCCGGGCCGGGAGAAAGGGGGCCGGGACTCACAGCCCGCCAGGGCTGTGGGGGAGTAG
>CAXGRO010000484.1:0-4791 GCA_964012055.1 uncultured bacterium | reverse complement strand
CCGCCGCACCCGAAGAAACCGCCCGCACCGCGGCCCAAATGGCGGCCGCCGCCGAAGCCCACTACCAGCGCGTGCGCGCCTCTTTGCAGGAATGGGACTGGGCTAAGGCCGGCGAAGAAATGGCGGCGCTGGAAAAGGCCATCGCCGAACTGCGCCAGACACTGGAGGAAAACCAATAAGCCATGGCAAAAGAAATCGTCGCCGGGTGGGATGGCCGTTTTTACCAGGACTTTGAAGTGGGCCACCTCTACCGCAGCCGCTTTGGCCACACTGTTACCGAAGCCGACAACGCCCTCTTCACCCAACTGACCCACAACACCAACCCCCTGCACTTTGACGCCGAATACGCCCGCCGCACCAGGTGGGGCAAAATTCTGGTCAACAGCACCTTTACCCTGGCGCTCACCGTGGGCATGAGCGTGCCCGACGTCAGCGAAAACGCCCTGGCCAACCTGGGCTGGGAAGACGTCAAACTCACCCACCCGGTGTTTATCGGCGACACCCTCTACTGCGAAACCGAGGTTCTAGAAAAACGCCTGTCCAAATCGCACCCCGACGCCGGCATTGTCAAAGTCCGCTCCCGCGCCATCAACCAAGAAGGCAAAGTCGTGCTCACCCTGGTTCGCAGCATAATGGTCTACCAAAAAGACCGGGCGCCCCAAAGGGCCTTCCCAGACATTCAGGACGAACCCACATCTTAACAGGCGTTTGCCATGCAGCTCATCCAATCGTGGCTCTTCGTCCCCGGCCAGCGCCAAAACATGCTCGACAAGGCCCTCTCACTGGACGTCGACAGCCTCATCTTTGACCTGGAAGACGGCGTGCCGCCAGAGCACAAAGATAGCGCCCGCACCCAGGTGGCCGCCGCCCTCGCCGCGCCGCCGGGCGCCGCCCGCTTTGTGCGGGCCCACGCGGCCGATAGTCCCCAGCTAGCAACCGATCTCGATGCCGTGCTACGCCCCGGCCTGGACGGTTTAGCCCTACCCAAAGTCGAAGACGTACAGGACATCCACAAAGTAGCCGCCTCCCTCCAAGAACGCGAAAGGGCAACCGGCATCCCCTGTGGCCACATCCGCATTCTGGCCCTCATCGAAAGCGCCCGCGGCCTCGTCCACGCCCCCGCCATCGCCGCCGCCGATCCCCGCCTGATCGGCCTGATGTTCGGAGCCGAAGACTTCGCCCTGGATCTGGGTCTGCCCGTCGCCGGCGCAACTCTCGACGACTTTCTCTACGCCCGTTCGGCGCTGGCCGTGGCGGCGGCCAGCGCCGGGTTACAGGCAGTGGACCGCGTCTACTTGGACCTAAACGACGCCGACGGCCTGTTCACCGACACACAGCAGGCACGCCAGTTGGGCTTTACTGGCAAGGCGCTCATCCATCCGGCGCAGATCGACAAAGTCCACCAGGCCTTGCAGCCCTTAGCCGCCGAGGTTGACCACGCCCAGCGCGTCATCGACGCCTTTGAAGCGGGCCGGCAATCCGGCCAGGGGTCGGTTGTCGTCGACGGCCGCATGGTAGACCTGCCCGTTGTCGAGCGGGCGCGCCGCACCCTGGAGCTGCACCAAAGACGAACATAACCCAAAAGGCACTCAATATTCAGGACAGAAGGAACGACCATGTCAGAAACCCCCAACAGCGCCCACGCCCAACCGCCCCTGGCCGGCGTGCGCATTCTGGCCATCGAACAATTCGGCGCCGGCCCCTGGGCCACTATGGCCCTGGCCGATTTGGGCGCCGAAATAATCAAAGTGGAAAACCCCAACACCGGCGGCGACATAGGCCGTTACGTCCCCCCCTACACGGCCGACCAGGACAGCGTCTACTTCCAGAGCTTCAACCGCAACAAAAAGAGCATCACCCTCAACCTGCAACACCCCCAGATAAAAGACGTTCTGCACCCTCTGGCCGCCGCCTGCGACGGCGTCTTCAACAACCTGCGCGGCGACCTGCCCGCCAAACTGGGCCTGGACTACCCCGCCCTTAAAACCGTAAAAGAATCCATCGTCTGCGGCGCCCTCTCCGCCTTCGGCCGCCGCGGCCAGCGCGCCGCCCAGCCGGGCTACGATTACTTGATGCAGGGCTACACTGGCTGGATGAGCATCACCGGCGAGCCGGGCGGCCCGCCGCAAAAAACCGGGCTTTCTCTGGTGGACCTCAACGGCGGCATCTGCGCCGCCTTAGGCATGGTCAGCGCCATCCTCCGGGCCCGCCAAACCGGCATCGGCTGCGACGTCGACGTCAACCTCTTCGACACCGCCCTTGCCCAACTGGGCTACGTGGGCGCCTGGCACCTAACCCGCGGCTACCAACCCGAGCGCACCCCCGACTCCTCCCACCCCTCCCAGATTCCCTCGCAGGTTTTGCCCACCCAGGACGGCTGGCTGGTGGTCATGTGCGCCAAAGAAAAATTCTACCAGAACCTGGTCCGCATCCTGGGCGCCCCCGAACTGGCCGACGACCCCCGCTTCAACAACTTTGAAAACCGCCTGGCCCACCGCGACGTCCTGGTCCCCATCCTCAAAGACCTCACCCAAAAACGCCCTACGGCCGCCTGGCTCGAACTGTTAGAAGGCGAAGTCCCCTGCGCCCCGGTCAATTCGGTGGAACAGGCCTTCGCCGACCCCCAGGTGGCCGAAGACGAAATGATTCTCGATCTGCCCCACCCCCAATTCGGTTCTGTCCGCATGGTGGCGGGTCCCATCAAGATTGGCAATGCGCAAGTGGAACACTATTGCGGTCCTCAAATGGGCGAACACACGGACGAGGTTTTGCAGAACCTTTTGGATCTTTCTTCGGATGCGATTGAAGCTTATCGGCAGTCGGATATGATTTGATTGCTAGGTTGGGTGAGTTATAAGATGGGCGTTTGCCTGTAGCGCGTCATGAGCGAGGGGGCCCTACCCGACCGTCCCCCACCAGAACCAACTACAAACAAAGCCGCTCAACAAAACGCCCATACACATCCAACCCCTTGTGCAACTGCTCCAACTCAATCCACTCGTCCACCGTATGCGCCTGCGCAATATCACCAGGCCCAATCACAATCAACTGCTTCATCTTCTTACAAAACGCGATCCCGTCCGTCCCATAGGGCACCGTAGTCGCCTTCCTCGTGCCCGTGATATCCAGCGCCAAACGCACCAGCGGCGAATTCGGGTCCGTGTAGAGCGGCTGTCCCCCTCCCAAAACGCTGCACTTGAGCCCGTGCTGCCGCGCGCACTTCTTGGTCCGTTCGATAAGCGGCGTCACATCCACCCCCGGCATCAGCCGATAACTTATGCGACACACACTCTGCACCGGCGAAATATTCATCGCCACATTGTGGTCGTTGATACTAATACTCCACTCCGAATGGGCCGGTTTAAATTCGTCGTTGCGGTAGCGCTTGGAAGTCAGAGCGATCTCGTTGATTTTTTTCATCTCCGCCAAAAAGGGAATCATCTTCAGGTTGGCATTGACCCCCTTTAACGTGCTGGTGTGAGCGGCCCGCCCCTTCGACTCAATGCGAATACCCAACCCCCCCTTGTGGGCGTAGACCACCCGCAAGCGCGTCGGTTCGCAAATGAGTCCGTACCCGCTGCAGGCCTCCTGAAAAAACCGCGAGCGCTTGGTCACATCAAACGCCCCCGCCCCGCTAATCTCCTCGTCGGCGGTCACCACAATATACACCGGCTTCTTTAAATCCTTCGCTTTAAACCGAGCCGCCGCACAAATAGAAGCCGCCAGCGGCCCTTTCATATCGACCGATCCGCGCCCGTACAATTTGCCCTTGTGTACCCTGGCCTCAAAAGGACTCCCCGTCCAATCTTCGGCATTAGCCGCCGGCACCACATCGTTGTGACTCATCAGTGCCAGCCCCCCCTTCCCCTTGCCCAACTTGCCCACAATAGACATCTTATCCACCCCATCCCCATCCGTGTAAAACAACTCCTCCACCTCAAACCCTACCTTCCTCAACACCTTGGCGGCATGCCGCGTAGCCGGCACATTGGTAAGCGGACTAACCGAATTATACCCCACAAATTCACTGGTAAGTTTAACCACATCAAGCGCCATAAAAACCATTCCTTTTCAGTTTAAAATGTTATTGGGAAAGACAAAAAGAGAAACTAAACAGCCAGAGCCCCCCCAACAAGAAACAAACCCTGCTTGCAGAGTACATCAACAAAGCATAAAATAAAAATGTTTTGTTTCTCACACATGTCTTATGAAAAACGTAATTACTACCCATACGATCGCCGAGCGGAGAGGGGGTGGCCCCAGAGCGGATTCATTACCCTGTCTGCCGCAGGACGCCAATTCTAAGAATTGAGCGTCATGAGCTCAGGGCCACCCCCTCTCCGCGTTACACAGTCAACACACACCTTAGGAGATAATACCATGAAACTGTGGATGGACGTAATGCGCGACCTAGAAAGTGTAATGAACGATCACCAACGCATCCTCGACGCCTGGGCCGCCGGCGGCGTCGACGGCGTCGTCTTTGGCCCCCTCGTCTTCGGCACCCCCAAACTGGACAAAGACGCCCAAGCCGCCCCCACTGGCGAACCCGTCGCCGCCGCCTACGACCCCAACCCCGCCGTCTACCAGCGCCTCGGCGTCGAAACGCCGCCCGCCCCCGAGCACAAACTGCCCGAAAAGCGCGCTCTGCTCGAAAAAACCATGATCGCCGCCAAAGACCGCGGCATGCAGGTCTACGCCATGTACCCCGACAACGGCGGCGGCCCGGGCGGCGACGGCTACTACCTGCACGACGACAAAACTCTGGCGTCGCGGGTGGCGCGCATGGTC
>CAXGRO010000483.1:0-4797 GCA_964012055.1 uncultured bacterium | reverse complement strand
CGATACCCAGGGCTTCGACCGGCTGGAAATCTTCACCCTGACCCGCGCCGACACGGTGCGCTCGGTGCGCATTGATGGGGTCGACGTCAGCGACCAGTTTCCACCCCAAATCCAGTCGGACCGCATTCTGGTCAGCCTGCCCAGAATGCAGGGAGGAGATGATATCTTTAAATTGATCGAAGTCGAATTCGACAGCCGCGTGGTGCGCTACGGCACCGAGTTTCAGGGCTGGATCTTCGACAGCCAGGGCACCGGAGTCAAACAGTTGATCGAGCCGGGCGATGCCACGGTGGATTTTCCCGGCAATGCCCTGGGGGTGCGCACCGCCGGGCTGGGCGCCGACTTGCTGACCGAGGTGTCGGTGTTGCCCAACCCCTTCACCCCCAACGGCGACGGCATCAACGACGTGGCGCGCTTTCAGTTTCAGCTCCACGAGGTGTCTATTCCGCGCGCTTTGACGCTGCGCCTCTACGATTTGTCGGGTCGGTTGGTGCGGCAGTTGGACCGCCAGTCGGCCATTCGCGGCCTGTTTGGCGAGCGGCCCGACGACCCGGTCTGGGACGGGCTGGACCAGGGCGGCGCCCTGGTGGCGCCCGGCATTTATTTCTACCGGATTTCGCTCGACACCGATGAGGGGACGGAAGAAAAACTCGGCACCATCTCTGTCGCCTACTAGTTTTAGGAAGAGGAGAGAGTTGAAATGAGATGCCATCGCATGCCTTTTATATGCTGCCTGTGCTGGACCGTTCTATGGGGTATACTGGTTGCAGACTGCGAGACGGCCGCGGCCGATCCCAAGGCACTGCATGCCGACATTCGAATCCGCAAAATCCTCAATGTGGCCTCAAATACAGTCCGCCTGGTCAAGGATCCGCGCGACCACACCCTCTACACCTCGACCATGGAAGGAACCATCTCCCGCATCGATCTTAAAGAGGGTGCTGCCTCTGCCGAGGTCGTCTACAGCGCGGCGGACCACGGTATGAATTCCATGGTTCAGGGTTTTGCCATCGGCCCGGATGGCACCTTCTACCTGGCCTCCAACACGACTGGGAAAGTGTCCTATCAGATCGAGACAATCGTCCGGGGCGCGCTGGACCCGGCAAGCGGCGAGCGGGTCTGGTCGGCGCTCGATCAGACCCAGCCCCTGCCAACCGATGTGCCGCTCGACGAGATTCTGGCCGTCGCCAGAGATCCAAGGGATGACACCCTCTATATCATAAATTCAGATGGCAATATTACTCGAGGTGTCAGTGAGGTAATATATACTGTGGCAGACCACGGCGTAGAATCTCCCGCAGGTCTTGTGATCGGTTCTGACGGCGCCTTCTACGTCCTCAGCACAAATACCAAAGATCTGACGCAACACAATATCGCGGCGATCGCCAAAGGAGTGCTGGATGCGGACACGGGCTTGCGGGTTTGGTCGGTCCTGGCCCGCACCGAGCCCATTCCCAAAGGCTTTGATCACTACTACAACGCCATTGCCGTCAGTCCGGACAACCGCTATATCTTTGTCAACAGCGGGGCTCGCACCGACCACGGCGAGGTTAAAGACCGCGGGGGCGCTTTCCCGAATGTTCGGGAAGTGCCGCTGACCTCCTGCATTCTGCGGCTGCCGACCGACGGCCAGGACATCTTTCTGCCCAACGACGAGGAAGCCCTGCGCAGCGCCGGATATCTCTATGCCGATGGGGTGCGCAATACCTTCGATCTGGCCTACGCGCCCAACGGCGATCTGTTTGGAGTGGAGAACGGCCCGGACCGCGACATGCATGAAGAGATGAACTGGATCCGCCAGGGACATCACTACGGCTTCCCCTGGCGCATGGGTACCGAAGACAACCCGCAGCGATTCCCGGATTACGATCCAAAAGAAGACCGGCTCCTGCAGCCCGGTATCCTGGGCGCCGGGAGCTATCACAACGATCCGGACTATCCCCCGCCGCCTATGGATTTCACCGATCCGGTGATCAATGTCGGTCCAGACGCCGATAAATTCCGCGATCCGGAAACCGGAGAGATCGAGGATGCCAGCGATCTGGGCTTGACTCTGGGCACTTTTACGGGCCACCGGTCCCCCTTGGGGTTGGTCTTTGATGTGGAGCGGGCGCTGGCCCCCGAATTCAGGGGCGACGGTTTTGTCCTGAGCATCGGTGGTGGCTGTTGCCAGCTGGTCCAGCAGATGAAAGATCCCGACGAGGATATGCTCCATTTGGATCTCGAGAAAAAAGGGGATCGCTACGAGGTGCAAGTTCGGCGCATTGTGGAAGGGTTTCGCAGCCCCATAGATGCCGAGATCATCGCCAACAAGATCTACGTGATCGAGTGGGGTGGCACCCGGGGTCTATGGGAATTTACCCTGCCGATGGCCCCGACCGCGGTCGAAGAGACGGAGAGCGAGGCCTTGCCCAACGGGTTCGTCCTCTACCAAAACTATCCCAATCCTTTCAATGCGGCTACGGCGATTCGCTTTGCCCTGCCGACGCAAGAAGAGGTGGAGCTAGGGGTCTACAATATGGCGGGCCAGAGGGTGGCGATGCTGGTCCAGGGCGTTCGCCAGGCCGGAGTCTATACCGTATCCTGGCATGGCCTGGACGAGAGCGCTGCGGTTCTAGCCAGTGGCATCTATTTCTACCGCTTGCGGACAGGACACCAGTCAGAAACGCGCAAACTGGTACTGCTACGTTGATTTCCATCTGGAGACGCCGTTGTTACGGCACGTAGCCCAGCGGTTGTCCGCTAACCGTCTACTTGATTATTTCTCTCATTGGCCTCGCCCCCGCCGCTCCCCCCAATCTTCGCTGCCACCGGCAAACCCCTGAGCCGGTACATCGACAACACCCCAAACACCGGCCCCACAGCCAACCCCACAAACGCCCACTCCCACCCCACCTGCTCCACAAAAACCGGCATGAACCGAATTGACCCCATCGTCAGCAAAAACCCCAGACAAGTCTGCAAAGTCAGCACCATGCCCACGTAAGCCGGATCCGACAACTCCGTAATACTGGTAGAAAACTGCGCCGAATCCGCCACAATCACCAGTCCCCAGACCAGGCACAATGCCAGCAACAGCGCCGGCTTTCACTCCTTCTCCTCCACCGTCAAAGCAGCCCGGACCATAGCCAGAATCCCCACTTTCACGGCATCTGGTAGCCTTTCCCATGCCTCTACCACCTCCGCCAGTTCAGGAATTTCGGGGGGAAACTGTTGCGCGGATGTTGCACATTTCGGACGTTTAGATATGTCTTTGGCGTGTTCTACATCTGTAGATTTTTGTTCTACATCAGAAATGGGCGAATCGGGCAATGTCTTGTTTTGTTTGGATTTGGTGCTTTTTTGTGGTAAATTTTCATCATAAATATTTGTTTTATATACACTTAGATCTATGGTTCGATTCCCCTCAGCTCCACCATGTAAATTTGAACGCAACTGCTTGTCTTCTAAAGTAGTTGCGTTTTCTGTTTCAGCGCCGACAGCCTGGCGTTGCACGTATATAGCACGTTCCACTTCGGGCAACACGGCCGACGCCACTTTCTCCACCGCATCAGACAGTCGCTCGTCACGCGTGCGTCCATAGACATTCATGGTCATCTCGGGCGTGGAGTGGCGCGCCAAAGCTTGCGCTTCCCTCACACTGACACCGCTGTCCAACACGAAGTTGATGTAGGCTGTGCGGAGCGCATGGAAGTCGACTTTGCCGCCCGGCCCTTCCTTGGGAATCTCGGCGGCTTTTAAATCGTGACCGAGATCGCGGGAAGGATCAGAAGGCACGTAGAGTAGTGGATTCTTCGGTAGCTTTCGGGTGGCGTCTTTGCGGCGATAAAAATGAGCGTATAGCTTGGAGCATTCGCCGGTTTCGGCAAAGGCGTGCAGGCGCTCTACAAGGGCTTGGAGCAGAGGTTGGAAACCGGGAAAGTTGATTTTGCCCGGTACGATGAGCATGGTCATAAACAAGGTCTGCAAAAACTTGCGCTGCGATTTGGAAAGTTGAAAGCCATGAAGTATCTTTTTTGCTCGTTCTATGGTGCCGTTGTTTCTGTAGGAGAGATATCGTTGACTTGCAGGTCGAAGATACCAAGCTCAGAACACGGCACTTTTTTGTCAAAATTTGTCCACTGTATTGATAATGCGATCTGAGTAAATAAAAAGAAAGGAAATTGCCGTTCTTGCGCCACATTAGAGGTGTGGTATATTGAAGTTTTGCCAGGCGCAGGTGCACATATATCACCGCTAGGAGAAAGGTTACTCTGCCATGCCCGTGCTCAGCCCTACCGAACTCGATTTTTTTGCCGAAAACGGCTACGTCGTCGCCCACCAGGTCATCTCGCCCGAACAGGCGGCGCGCACCGCCGCCGCGGTGTGGGATTTTGCCGGCAAGGACGCCGATGATCCGGAGACCTGGTACAGCGAAGAGCGGCCGGGCATTATGGTGGAGATGTACCACCACCAGGCCCAGTGGGACAACCGCACGGC
Source organism: uncultured bacterium (assembly GCA_964012055.1). Classification (GTDB taxonomy): domain Bacteria; phylum Latescibacterota; class UBA2968; order UBA8231; family UBA8231; genus CAXGRO01. Next base: position 318 of record CAXGRO010000483.1, on the reverse strand, counting down.
GCCGCGAGTGTACGAGGCCTTTAGCCAGGTGATGGAAACCGAGCGACTGTGGGTCAGTCACGACCGGGTTAGCATCAACCCGCCCAGCCGCGACCCCGACGCCGAGGAAAATGTCCTGCACTGGGATATAAAGTTGGAGAACAGGCCCATTCCCTTTGGCGTGCAGGGCGTGCTTTATTTGACCGACACGCCCGCCGAGCAGGGCGCTTTTGTCTGCGTGCCCGGTTTTCACCGGCGCATTGAAGAGTGGCTCGATAATTTGCCCCCAGATGCCAACCCCACGGATCAGGATTTGCTGGCGCTGGGCCCCCGCCGCAT
>CAXGRO010000482.1:0-4799 GCA_964012055.1 uncultured bacterium | reverse complement strand
ACTCATTGGATACCTTTCGTTTCAGGATGCGTGGTCGCTCCTGAATTGGGCCTGGCGAGTACGCTTTTTTCAACCCCTTTCTACAAAATTGGATCTTTTTAAGACGGCTTCTAAATAGTCTGCTAAATTTACAGCTCAATCTATGCCAACACCTTGCTATTTTAATATCGGCACAAAGATAGATCCCTGCACGTCCTCCGGATGCTCTCAAATCACATTATATCATAAATGATCAAAAGTCTATCTTTTCCCTTTGAAGTGATATATATGCAGAGTTGGTCCCGGTCGTTCTACACCCGAAAAACCGCTTAGCGGAACATAATAAGAATCGATTGGATCATAAACGAGCGATGCAACTCCATCAATAAATGGATCAAAACTCTCGACGAGATGCCACTCTTCATCCAATTGTTTTAATAAAGACCCATCCCCGCTTGGATCATATAGAGGATGTTGCTGGGTAACCACCCAAAAAATGCCTTTATCCTGCAGTTGATCAACGTCGTCTACCTTCCATATAGAACGCAATTGTAGCAAATTTTCTTGTTTCACTTCGACAACATAATAATTGGGTTTGGGCGGATAGTGGGGCCATTGCAATTGACGAGCTAAGCGCTTTGCGGTCTGTCCACTCCGGCGCTCATCCTCTAATCGTTCAACTATCCACTGACGGCTGCGACGCACTAGAGGATACCCATAATCGCTGCCCTGTAGGGCAATGCGAGTACCGCTGGGAATATGTTGTTCAATCCACTTGCCCGCTTGCAAGCGGGTATCCTCGCGAGTTAGAAGACGACTGTGTGCATAAGAGGCATGTCCAGAAGGAATGGCCAAAAATACTATTAGGAGAAAAGCCCATTTCCCCAACCAGCGACGCCGTATCTCTTCTACGGCCAGAGCGGCACTGGCGCACAATAGGGGTATTAGCGGTAACATGTAACGCACAAATACAGTCTTACCACTGCCAGCTACTAAATAATAGAGGAATATACCGCTCAATATTGCCCAACCTTTGCTATTTCTCAAAAGAAAAAAACAACCAACCAATCCCATCAACAACAAAGGCCAACCTAGCCCGTGGGGCAGTGTAAAGAGCAGATGGTAGATCCAACCTCTTCCCAAGTCTAAACCGTGCCCAACGGCAAAATGTTGCCTTTCATAGGTCAAATCGCGCCAGAAAGTAGGAAAATCTAGCAGAGCAAAGGGAGTTCCCATTAGGAACCCCACCCCCATGAATACACCTACCAAAATGCCGCATTTCCAGGAAAAATGAGCCGTATCCTTTTCCTTATTTAAAGGCAGGGCTGCAACAACTAATATGCCGATGCCAAAAAGGGCAAGATTATACTTGGTGGAAGCCGCTAAACCCAAAACGAACGCGCTAAAAATAAGATGAGGTAGACGAGCATCCGTTAGATAACGCAGCGCCAACATGCTTGCTAGAAGCATGAGGAAAGTAGCGGGTATATCTACGGTGAGAAAGTGAGATTCGCGCACGTGTAGGAAAGCTAAAGAAAGGAAAAAGGAACTGAGCAAACCAACCTGTGGGGTAGCGAGATAACGCCCTATATGATAGATCAATAAAACAGACATCGTTCCCAAGGCGGCACTGCAAATTCTGCCAACCAAAAAAAAATACGAGGGATCAGTGAAAAAATGAATTTGAAAAGTTTCTAGATCTGTAAAAATGCCCAAAACATAACCGACGCTAAAGTAGAAGCCGTAGAGAACCGCCAAAAAATAAAAATATAAACTAGGATAATTGAAGAAGTGGGGATTTAAGTCGCCTGTGCCAATGCCCATCGCTTTGTGCAACAGAGTAGTTTCATCTGGCCGACAATAGGGATGTGGAAGACCAAAAGAAATCCCCCAAAGGCGCAAAAGCAGACCCGTTGCCAGGACGATAGCAAGCCCTATCTGAATGCGACGCTCGGCGTCTATCAAGACGCTGTGCCCGGCATGAACTGCAATTGAAGTTCTAAATTGCGCAAACCCATTTCACCCGTGACCAACGGCTGTCTCTCAACGCCTTTAACGACATCGGCAAATCGCGCGATGAGCAATGCCATAAAATCCTCTCCCACTACTTCTCGATCTTCTCTTTGCAATACCGAACGATAGACGCCGCCTGCGTCGTTACGCCCTGTGCAATCTACCAGAAAATCATTCACTCCAAAACAGCGAGTGGGTTTACCCTCCTGAAGGTCGCGCACTATAATCTCGCAGTGACAGAGATTCTCCCCATCTGCAAAATCGCAAACGATATGTGCTTCGCTGTTGAAAAATTCCTTCTGAAGAGAAGATGGCACAACATACCCGTTGGGTATCCAACTCAGAAGCAAAGTTAGAGGGTGAGGCCCCATGTCTATCCAGACTTCAACGGCATCGCGTTGTCGTCCTCTTGCCACCGTCTCCATTTCTGCATAGAAAGTAGAGATATGTTCTATAGGGCCGTGCACGGGTTCGTAAAGTTGGAGATATTGTGTTAAAGCAGCAGCGTACTGGGTACATATTCCAAAGTGCAATCCCGCTTTGGTGGCTCTATCCACCAAGATCCTACCGCGTTCTAATAAGCGCTGGACAGTCTCACCTTCATGCCAGATTAGAGGTTTTTCACATAGAACATGGGCTCCGGAATCCAATGCCTGCAGAACACAGTTAAAGTGTTGTTCATTGGGGACACACACATCTACAATGTGTGGATGTTCTATGGACAGCAATTTCTCCATGTCCCAATAACCTTTGCCCGCAAAACCAAAGAGTTCTCTTAAAGTATGTTCTGTGGAGGCACAATTAGCTTCGTTGCTGCCCAAAAATCCAACTACTTCGCATCCTTTTATTTGGTGCCACCATTTTGCATGGTGTTTGCCGATACCACTGGCACCTACCACAACTATGCGCAATTTCTCGTCCATAAATTTGCCTGCGTTTAGAACATACCGCGCGCCTTAAATAAAAAAAGAGCCGACAGCAAGCTGTCTGCTCTTCCACTAGCGAAAGTGGTCCGAGTTAGTAACTGCGGGAACCAAGCTAATACAATTTCATAGCTACTATCTTTTTTGTGCTGCAGCCTTGGCTTCCTTAATACGCTGTTTTATCCGCTTCTCGCGGCGTTTGCGCCGTTGCCTCAGTTCCTTCCCTCGCATTCTGCCCTTACTAGAAGGCATATTCGACTCCTCGTTGTTACAACTCCTATGTTGATATGTTGATAGGCATAGCAATATATCCAACAGCCGAATTTTCGTCAAGGTATTTAAGCGGCCAATATCATGCGAAGCAGCGCCATGCGTACGTAAAGACCATTGTGGGCCTGGCGAAAATAAGCTGCTCGCCTGTCGCCGTCGACTTCGTCGGCTTTAATCTCATTTACTCTGGGCAGTGGGTGCATAATGATAGCATCCTTTTGCATGCAATTCAGTATGGATTTATCTATAATGTACTTGCCGCGCGCCTCTTCGTAGGTAGCTTGATCGTGGAAGCGCTCCTGCTGAATGCGCGTTTGATAAATTACGTTGGCGTGTTCCGCTACTTCGTGTAAATTTTCCGCCTCCTCAAAATGAACCTGGTGACGTTCCAAATACTCCTTTATGTCTTCCTTCATGCGCACCACGGAGGGCGCAACAAAGTAGAGTTTTAGATTTTTATATTTAGCCAAAAGATAGCACAGGGAACGCACTGTGCGGCCATTGGCTAAATCCCCAACCATCGCCACAGAAATGTCATCCAATTGGCCAATCTCACGACTAATCGTATACATGTCTAACAAAGCTTGGGTCGGATGCTGGCCAGCGCCGTCTCCGGCATTGAGAATGGGCACACTGGACACCTCTGCCGCTCGCTGACTTGCGCCACTTTCAAAGTGGCGCAAGACAATCACATCGGCATAACCGGCCACCACCCGGATTGTATCTTCCAGTGTCTCACCTTTGGCTGCGGAAGAAAACTCTTGAGCGCTTTCAGTAGTAATGACATCTCCTCCCAAGCGCCGCATGGCCGATTCAAAAGACAATCGTGTGCGCGTGCTCGGTTCGTAAAACAACGTTGCCATAACGCGGCGGTTGAGTAAACTGGATCCATAGTGTTGTACAACTTGCTCCATCTCTTGAGCAACAGCAAAAATATCGGACAGAACCGAGCGGTCGAATTGCTGCGCCTCGACAATGTGGTGGAGTTGTGCCATAGTTGAAATCCTCTATTGATTTGGGCAAAAAAAGAGCCCCAATAAGGGGCTATTAAAAAGATAGAAATGACGGAATTGCATTTGATACTCGCTAAAGTTTTTCCAAAAATAGCTTCCTGCTGAAAGACTGGCAAGAAAAAACCGTATTTTATGATCTCCATCACAGTAAAATGCTGGCAAAGGCATTTTTGTTATTGTACAATTCTTTATTATAATATAGATATGCTGTATTATAAATCGATTTTAATTTGAGTAGACTTTTCACTTATAAACTATAGTAAATATTACATATAGGAAAGGATTTGTCATGATTTCTGGGTGCATTCGAAAGAGGTTAATTACCACTTCATTGCTCTCTCTATTGCTCTCTACCACCGCCTTTGCCGGGGTCAATGAGAATTTCAAAGTCTCGGTAACTCCGGGAAAGTTTGATGTGAGAGAAGTCGGACAAACTTTTAACGTGGTTGTGCAGGTTACCGATATAGTTGAAATCAGCAATGCGCTGGTCGTAGTTAACTACAATCCCACTTACCTCGCTCCTACTCAATTCACCGCCGGCAACCTCCTGCCCCGAGCGCTAATCATAGGCAATGGCATTTTGCCCTCAGACCCCTCCCAA
>CAXGRO010000481.1:0-4804 GCA_964012055.1 uncultured bacterium | reverse complement strand
CAGATGATTTGGGGGGCGATGTCGAGAGCGGTTTGGGCCGAGCGGGTAAAGCGGTCGGCAAAGCGGCTGCCGTTAAAGGCGCAAAAACCGCCGGTGCCGTTCCAGCGTGCGGGGGGCTGAAAATTGTCGCCGGAGAACAGGGCGTGGCGGCCGTCTATTGCGGCGTCAAAGGCGCAGTGCCACCAGGTTTGGCCCGGAAAGGGGCGGATGGCAAAGCGGTACTCGCGCCAGCGGAAGGCGCCCTCTTGGGGCAACAGGCGGTCGGCGGCGATGGATTCGAACGGCAGCCAGGGGACGTCGTAGAGGTCGCGGTCTTTTAACGGCGCGGCGGCCCAGGGGTTCAGCCAGACGGCGGCGTTATACTGGGCGCGCACTAGGTTGAGGGCGTCGGAGTGGTCGAGGTGGAAGTGGGTGGCGGTGGCGACGCCGATGTTTTTGAGGCCGATCTCTCGCATGAGAGGTTTGAGCTGGCCGATGCTGCCCAGGGTGGGGTCGACGACCAGTCCCTCGCCGCGGTCGCTGACCAGCAGGTAGGAATTACCGCCAAAGTGGTAGAGGTGGGGCAACACGCGGGCGGCGCCGCAGGCCAGGGGTTCCACATCGCACCAGCGGTTTTTTCGCCAGCGCACACTGAGCCCTTGGTGCGAATAAAATCCATCAGGCGTTTTTGGGTTTGCACCAGGCAGGCGCGCGGGCGGCGTTGCACGGCGGGGCCGTGGGCGGGCAAAAGCAAATCAAAATGACAGTAGCCCAGGCGCTCCAGGCCGTGCCAGGCGGCCAGCGCCCCGGCGGGCGTCCAGTGGTCCCATTCCAGGTGGTAGGGTTGGTGCAAGGTGCCGCCGGCGTGGACGGCGTCGCCGCAAAAACACAGCTGCTGGCCGCGCCATTCGACGATATAGCTGAGGGCGCCCGGGGTGTGACCCGACGTGGCGATGGCGCAAAAGCGCGCCGGGCCAATGTGGTATTCGCCGTCGGCGCCCAGGTGGGGGCACGCTGCGGCGATGGGCAGGCGCGGCGTAGGAGGAGAGGGCAGCCGTCCTTTTGGTAATTGGCCCAGAAGGCGGCCAGGCCGTCGGCGCTGAGGAGTGCGGCGTCGCCGGCGGGGACGTGAATTTTAAAGGGCCATTGGTCGCGGCGGTAAAGGCCGCAGCACTGGTCGCGGTGGGCGTGGGTCAGTACCACGTGCTCTATTTTTTTGATGCCTATTTCATCGAGACGATCGAGCCAGCGGCCGCTGCCAAAGTCGACGGCAATGCCGCGGTCGCCGCAGCGCAGCAGGTAGACGTTGCAGGTGTCGGCGTAGAGGAAGAGGTCGCGGGACAGGCGTTTCCAGGTTGTCTTTTGCGGTATGGCGGCATTTCCTGAGCGGGGTGTAGGAGGACCGCATCACCTTCATCATCCTTTGCCTTGTGGGCATCATCACCACCAATGTGGTGGGCAAGCGCCTCCTGCAAAACGGCCAGCAAGCGCTGGAGCACCTGCTGGCCGTGTGCACTATTTATGCGCCGGTGCGCAAGCTGATGGAAAACATGTCGGCGCACGACAAGGCCGGGTTCAAGAGAGTGGTGCTGGTGGAATACCCGCGCAAGGATTTGTGGACCCTGGGTTTTGTCGCCGGCGACGTGCCGCGCGCCGGGCGCGACACGCCGGCCAACAGTGTTTTTATACCCACCGCGCCCAACCCCACCACCGGGTTTCTGCTCATCGTTCCGCCCGAGCAGATGCGGCCCACCGAGTTGAGCGTCGAAGAGGCGTTGCAGATGCTCGTCTCCGCCGGTGTCGCCGTACCATCCTCTTTGACCCTGCCGGCAGAGGGTTGGGAAGAGTCCGCCAAGCAGTCTTCTTTGCGCCGCGCAGGGCTGAACAAGCGGCATTTCGCCTGCCGGATTCCCGCAAAAATAAAATAACTCAGATATGTTGGGGCGCCGCCTGGCGCAGTTCGGTCATCAGGCCTTCGTAGGCGGAGAAATGTTCAATGAACAGGCCCACCAATTCTTGCGCCTTGTCGTCGTAGGCGCACGGGTCGCGCCAGGTTGTGCGCGGTTGCAGGACCTCGGTGGGCACGCCCGGGCACTCCAGGGGCACGGCGATGGCAAAGGCGGGGTCGCGTCGGTATTTCACCTTGCTCAGACGGCCGTCGAGGATGGCCGCGACAATGGCGCGGGTGTAGGAAATGTGAATGCGGTCGCCCTCGCCGTAGGGTCCTCCGCTCCAGCCGGTGTTGACCAGCCAGCACTGGGTTTGGTGGCGGCGGATTCTGTCGCCCAATTGGCGCGTGTAAAAGGTGGGGTGCAACACCATAAAGGGGGCGCCAAAGCAGGGCGAGAAGGTGGCCACCGGTTCTTCAATGCCGCACTCGGTGCCGGCCACTTTGGCGGTGTAACCCGAGATGAAGTGGTACATGGCCTGCTCGGGCGTGAGGCGCGCCACCGGCGGCAGTACGCCAAAGGCGTCGCAGGTGAGCATGATGATATTTTTGGGGTGGTTGCCCACGCCTTCGAGGCTGGCGTTGGCGATGTAGTGAATGGGGTAGGAGGCGCGCGCGTTCTCGGTGAGGCTGTCGTCGTCCAGGTCGACAATTCGACTGTCGGGTGCGATGACGACGTTTTCCAAAATGGTGCCAAAGCGCTGGGTGGTGGCGTGGATCAGCGGTTCGTCCTGGACGTTGAGGCGGATGATTTTGGCGTAGCAGCCGCCTTCCAAATTAAAGATGCCGTCGGCGCTCCAGCCGTGCTCGTCGTCGCCGATGAGGATGTGGTCGCCGCTGGCCGAGAGCGTGGTTTTGCCGGTGCCCGAGAGGCCAAAGAACAGGGCGGTTTCGCCCTTGCGGTTCTTATTGGCCGAGCAGTGCAGGCTCATGACGTCTTGCTTGGGCAGCAGGTAGTTGAGAATGGTGAAGAGCGATTTTTTCAGCTCGCCGCTGTAGTGGGTGCCGCCGATGAGGATAAGGCGGCGGCCAAAGTGGATGAGCACAAAAACCTCGGAGCGCGTCTTGTCTTGCTGCGCTACGGCCTTAAAGCCGGGCACGTAGACCAGGTGCCAGTCGGGGTCAAAATTGGCCAGTTGTTCGGCGTCGTACTCGCGGATGAACATGTGGCGGGCAAAGAGGTTGTGCCAGGCCAGCTGGGTGATGACGCGGCACGAGAGGCGGTAGGGCTGGGCGGCACCGGCGTAGCAGTCTTGCACAAAGACGTCGCGCCCTTCGAGGTAGGCCTGCACTCGGCCCCAGAGGGCGTCGAAGGCCTGGTCGTCAAAGGGTTGGTTGACGTCGCCCCACCACACGTCGTTTTCGCTGCCGGGTTCTTTGACGATGAATTTGTCTTTGGGCGAACGGCCGGTGTGAGCGCCGGTTTCGACGACGATGGGGCCAAGACTGCCGATGGCGCCTTCGGAGCGGCGCAAGATTTCTTCGTAGAGCTGGGGGGTGGTGAGGTTACGGTAGGTGCGGCCGAGGTTTTTCAGGCCGAGGTACTGGAGGTCGAGGGGCATAGTTAACTCCCGCGGGAGAGCTGGGTCGTCGGGGAGTTTTTGGAATGCCGGGACCGATGGGATGGATCCTTTAGGCCTTAAGTCATAGATAGGGGTAAGGACGATGAAAGTCAAATGAAAATTTGCGCCATATTGGCAGCAATGCAGAAATGTTTAAAAATAGAGAGATGTCACATTGGCACTATCGATGTAATTATTTTCCTGCTCTTTTTTCTAGTGGCAACGAGAGGAAAAATATAAATAATTATTATCATTTGATTTATGACAATATGCTTTCGTGTTGCTGCACTTGTTGGCACGGCAATTGCAAAAGGGTGGGTGAATTGATTTTAACCGTTCACCAACTTTAATAGGAGCAATTATCATGGCAATGCAAACGTACTTACCCCGCATTTTTAGAGGCGCTTTCAGGTCCCGCGATCCCTTTGCCGAGTTTCGCCGTTTTCACAATGAGCTGAATCGCGCCTTTACGCATCGCCGCGCTACGAGCCACTATCCGGCGTTTGATATATACAGCAACGACGACGAAACCGTTGTGGCGGCACCGCTACCGGGGTTCAAAGCCGAAGATATCGATATCTCGGTTGAGAAGAACAAGGTGACGTTGAGCGGCAAGCGGGAGAAGGCGCCGGAGGAAGGAGCACAATATCACCGCCGCGAGCGCTTCGACGGCAAGTTTAATCGCTCTCTCACTCTGCCCTTTGACCTCGACGGGGGCAAGGTGGAGGCCAAGTTTAGCAACGGTGTGCTCGAGGTTAAACTGCCGCGCGCCGCCGCGGACAAACCCAAGAAGATCGCTATCAAAAGCGCTTAACTAAACGAAAGACTATCAGGAGATATTTAAAATGACTGCCGAAACTAAAACACTACAGAAGACCGAAGCACAGGTGCCGGCCCAGGTGGTAGAGTCCACGCCGGAAAAGGTGTACACGCCGCGCGCCGATGTATACGAAACTGCTCAAACCTATGTCCTGGAGGTCGATCTTCCAGGGGTGGCGCAGGAATCGCTGGATATTGATTTAGAGAAGAATGTGCTAACTATAAAGGGGACGCGTCAGGCGGTAGAATACGAGGGGTATAGGCGCGAATACAGCGAGTACGGAGGAGGGCGTTACGAGCGCAGTTTTTCGCTTGGGGAAGGGGTGGATCAGGAGGGGATTGAGGCCGAGTTGGAGAATGGGGTGTTGGTGGTGACGTTGGCCAAGGTGGAGGGAGCTGTGGGGCGCAAGATCGAAGTAAGGTCTGGTTGATTTTTAGTTAGACAATACTGTGGACACTTTTTCGATTTTGAGCGGATTTTTGTAAGGTTGAAATT
>CAXGRO010000480.1:0-4816 GCA_964012055.1 uncultured bacterium | reverse complement strand
CGGCGCCCTGGGCCAGGTGCTGGGCGGTATAGCTGTCGTTGCCGTCCAGGTCGCAAAGCCAGGCAATGCCGGCGTCCCAGGCACCGGCTTGGGCGGCGGCCATTTGAGCCTGGTAGGTGTCGTCACCGCGCTCGTCGATGAGCACGCCAATGGCCTGGTGGGCGCTGGCGCCCTGGGCGTAGCGGCTGCCGCGGTAGACGTCGTCGCCGCGGTGGTCTACCAAAATGCCCAGGCCAAAGAAATAGCCGAGGCCTTGGGAAAAATTGCCGGCCTGGTAGGTGTCGCGGCCCTCGGCGTCGAGCAACAGGCCAATGCCGCCCGAACTATAGCCACGAAAACCGCAGCCCACCCCCTGGGACCAACCGCTGTAAATGTCTGACGTGCCGTACCCCGAGGGCGTTTTGCGATCGGCCAGGTAGGTGTCGTCGCCGCGCCAATCGCGCAGCAGCGCCAGCGCGCGGGTGCCGCCAAAGGCCTGGCTGAATTGGGCGGCGGAGTAGAGATCGGTGCCGCCGTCGTCCACCAGGGCGCCGGCGCCAAAGAATGCGGCGCCCTGAGCCCATTCCTGGGCCAGGTAGGTGTCGTTACCGCGCCGGTCGCACAGCAGGCCCACGCCGCAGAAGGCGGCGGCCTGGGTGAGGCGGTCGCCCTGGTAGAGGTCGTCGCCTTGCAAGTCTAACAAGAGGCCCACGCCGCCGACGGCGGAGCCCGTGGCGCCCCAGCCGTTGCCGATGTAGCGGTCGTCGCCGGCAAAGTCGATGAGCAGGCCGGCGGGCGATTGGCGTCGGAATGCGACGGAATCGGCGGCGTGGGGCAGGAGGATGGGGGCGCCGCAATTGTTAAGATAGGTGTCGTCGCCGCCCAGGTCGACGATGAGGGCGGCGTTGGCGCCGTAGAAATTGGGGCCTTTATCGCCGACGAGGAACCAACCCCAGGGGGTGGGGGCGGCAAAGAGGAGATCGCCCTGGAAAGCTGGGGGGAGTTGGTCGGAAATGAGAGGTTTTTTGCGGGCGCGGTGGCGAATTTCTTTGAGCGCGACGGGGTCGGTTAGCTGGGAAATTTTCAGGGCGGCGGCAAAGAGGTAGGCCAGATCGACGCGTTTGGCCAGGCGCAGCGTGTGCATATGGGATGCCGTTTGCTCGCGATCGCCTTCGCCGAGGAGGAAATCTTCGCTAAAGGTTTTTAGGAGAGCGGGAATGCCACTAAAGAGCTGGTTTTGTTCTACAGAATCAAGTTCGGCGAAAGCCAGTTCGGCCAGAAGGCCGGCTTCTAGGAAGGGGCGGAAAAGGGATTGGTATAGAGAGGGATCAATTTCGTTAGAAGCGAGCAGGCTGTCGGTTGCCGCAGTGTCAAAGATAGGGGAAGGGGCGAGAGACAAATCGAGGTGTGGGGGCATGCGGGCTATAGTGGAATCGAGTACTGTGTTGGAAAACGCCGCGGCCAGATCGGCTGCTAGCTGGCCGTTTTTTAGCGGATTGACCAGGCCAAAGTGGACGTCCTGGAGCCGGCAATCAGCGGCGTAGCGCCGGGTCTCTAGGGCAAAGGCGCGCTGCAGGTTTTCTAATTCGGTCCCGGCGCCCAGGCTGTCGATCGTGGACTTGGCTAGGTTTTCTCCTTTACCACTGCGGGCGCGCCATTGGCGGTGGCGCTGTTGCAAAGGGGTTGAATCGCGGGCCTGTTCTCCCATCAGCGCGTAGAGGCGGCGCACGTCGGTGACCATGCAGGTCAGGGTTTGGGTGCTGTCGTTTCTAACAATTAATAGCTCGAACTGGGTATCGGGAAGCAGGCTTTTTATATAGCGGCTGAAGTCCTGCACCGTGCGCATGCGGTAGGGCAGTGCGGCGAGCAGGCGGTCGCCTTGGCGTAGGCCGGCTGTGTCGGCCGGACCCAGAGGGGTCACGTGGCTGACCATTAGGGTGTCGGCGGCGATTTTGAGGCGCGCGCCGAGCACGCCGTAGTTGTGGGGCAGGTCTGCAGGTAAATCCAGGAGAGCAGTTTCCTGGGATCCAAGAGGGCCCAGGAAACACAAATAGAACGTCCAGAATAGGGGGTGGCGGAGCATGCGGCTGCTTGCAGAAGCGGAAGCCGCTATAGAGAGTGTATGGATTAGGTTGATCAACTAAGCGGAAAATCCACCCGCGTGTTGCCGCGGTGGTGCGAGGTCAGTATGCCCAGCATGATTTCTACGGTTTTGCGCGCTTCGCGGCCGGGCGAAATCAATTCGCCGCCGTTTTCCAATACGTCTATGGCTTCGGACAAATAGGCCAATTGTTGGGCGCTGCGGAATTCGCCGGTGTGCATTTCGCTGGAGGACCAGGAATAATGGCTGTCGCCGCGTATTATCCGAGCCTGGCGGTCCGAAATTTCAATGCGGCCGTCTTCGCAGGTGAGCACCGTTTGCGAGCCGGCAAGATTGACCTTATAGGTGTTGTAAAAGGCGCGGATGCCATCGGCAAAGCGGATATAGGCCGAGGCGTACGGGTCGGTGGCGGGGTCGCGGCCGCCGTCACCCTGGTATTCGGTGAAGTGTTCAAAACCCTCCTCCAATTCGGCAACGACCCACTGGGGATCGGTGCCGGCGAAGAAATTGATCAGGTCGATGCTGTGGGTGCCGTTGCGGAAAAGCATGGCGCGTTGGCTGAAGAGTTCTGAAGTAATGGTGCGCAGCGGCCCCAATTCGCCGCTGCGAATGAGTTGGCGGGCCTGCAGGTGTGACGCGTCCCAGCGGCGGGTGTGGTCGACGGAGAGCAACACGTTGTTGGCCTCGGTGGCCGCGATCATGCGGTCGGCGTCGGCCAGCGAGGTAGCGATGGGCTTTTCGCACAAAACGATGCGGGCGCCGTCTTCGGCCGCGGCCACGGTCATGTCGGCGTGCACATGGTCAGAGGTGGCCACGCTGACGATGTCGGGTTTTAGCTCTTGCAGCATGGCCTTGTAGTCAGTGTACTGTTTGGCGTTGGGCCAAACGTCCTGCCAGGTTTGTTTAAACTGGTCCAAAACTTCCTGGCGCAAATCGCAAACCCCGACCAATTCGGTTTGGGGGTGGGCGTGGTAGGCCGCGGCGTGCGAGCGCGGCATGCTGTGGTAGACGGTCATGTCGGCGGGCTCTTGCGGCCGGTTGGCGCCAATGCCGGTGAGACCGATGAGCACGGCCCGGTAAGCAGGGTTAGACATGTTGGGCTCCTGTGAATAGTCGGTGTCTGGTGAAAAATTAGGCAGCGGAAAAGGTGTGAGGGCGCAAAAATATTGGAAAAAAACGCGGCACAGCTAGCGGGTTGGGCCGCAGTGGAACGTGGCTTCACTCACTCCTGGTCGGGAAACCACTCCAGCAGTTTTTCGCAGATGGCCTGGCCCTGGGCCGGGCTGGAAACCTCAAATTTGCTGCGCTGGAGGTAGGTGCCTTCGCGCTTCTGATAGCGGCGGATAGACACTTTGTGTTTGCCGTATTCGCCGGTTTTGCGGTCGAGGTCCTGGTAGAGGAACATGATGGTAGTCCAGGAGCCCTTGCTGAGGACAGCTTTGTCCAATTCTTTGCGCAGCACCTGACCGTCTTCTTCGTAGTGGATGGTCAATTCTTCTATGGTCTCTGCCATGACGGCCTATATCCCACCTGTGACGAGGGGTGAATAATATAAGTAATAAACCAATTATAAAGATCAACTGCGCAAGATGGCAACCATTTTGTGGAGGGGATTGGCCCCGAATGGGGTGAAAGGGCTTGTTTTTATTGCGCTACAGAATTAGGAAGGAATTTGTTCGCCCATAATCATTTGGGCGGCTGCATCGGGAGAGATGGCGGCGCGGGGAAAATCGCCCAATTTGCGGCCGTGGCTGAGAACGGTGAGGCGGTCGGCCACTTCAAAGACGTGGTGGATGTTGTGAGTGATAAATACGACGCCCAAGCCGTTGGCGCGGGCTTGGCGAATGTAGCCGAGGACTTTGCGGGTTTCGCCGATGGATAGGGCAGAGGTGGGCTCGTCGAGAATGAGCAGTCTGGAACCAAAGTGCACGGCGCGGCCGATGGCAATGGATTGGCGCTCGCCGCCCGACAAATTGGCAACGGGTTGTGAGGCGGTGCTTATGTTGATGCCAATGGCGGCCAGTGCTTGAGTTGCTTGCTCTTGCATGGCGTCTTGGTCGAGCAGGCGCAAGGGGCCCAGGCGGCGCGTGAGTTCGCGGCCGAGGAAGAAATTGCGGGCGATGCTCATCAGCGGCACCAGGGCGAGGTCTTGGTAGACGGTTTCAATGCCGAGGCGGCGAGCGGTTTTCGGCGAGTTTAGCTGTACCGGGCGGCCCGCAAACAAAAGCTGGCCGCTGCTGGGCGGGTACATGCCGGTGAGGATTTTGATGAGGGTGGATTTGCCGGCGCCGTTGTCGCCCAACAAAGCAACCACTTCGCCGCCGGCGACGCTAAAATCCAGCTGGTCGAGCGCGGTAATCTGGCCAAAGCAGCGGCTGACGCGGCGCATTTCTACCAATGGGATGGGGGGCGACACGGTTATTGCTTTTTGCGGACGAGGGTGTTGATGACGACGGCCAATATGACCAGGGCGCCAATGGCGCCGCGAAAAGCGTTGGCGGGCACGCTGAGCAAAACCAGGCCGGTGCGTAGCATACCGGTTAGGGCGGTGCCAATAAATGAGCCTGCAATGCTGCCGTAGCCGCCGCTGAGCAGAGTGCCGCCGATGACCACGGCGGCGATGACTTCCAGTTCAAGGCCGTCGCCGCGCAGCGGGTCGACGCTTTTTAAGCGGGCGACCTGAATGATGCCGGCCAGCGCCGCCAGAAAGACAGAGAGCTCAAAGTTGGTGACGCG
>CAXGRO010000479.1:0-4822 GCA_964012055.1 uncultured bacterium | reverse complement strand
CGCCGACACCCTGGGCGACATTGGCCCCACCGCCCAACAAGCCATACCGGGCCTAACTCGTCTACTGCAAGACGAAACCTCCGAGTGGGTACGCCGCAACGCCGCCGAAGCCCTGGGCACCATGGGCCCCATCGCCGCCGAAGCCGCGCCCGCTTTGGCCACCGCCCTGCGCGACGAGCATTCAATGGTGCGCCACAACGCCGCCACCGCCCTGTGGCGCATGGGCCCACCTGCCCGCGCCGCCGCCGCCGCCTTGCGCCAGACACTGGCAGACGAAAACTACTTTGTGCGCAGCCACGCCGAAATCGCCCTCCAACGCCTGGTGGCCAATTGACCTAGGCGGCCATCTGCATCTTGTGCACGCCGATCAATTGCACGACCATAAAATCTGCCACCGCCAGCGCCACCAGGCCAACCACCCATAATCCCGCGACGGTCAACGGCACCAACCCAAAAACCAGCACCACCGCACTCGCCGCCACCCACATGCCATCCATGGCACTCAAATAATAAATCTCACCCACCCGCGGATTCTTGCGGCGCAGGGCAACCAGCAAATGGGCGGCAAAGGGCAACAATCCCACACCAATAAACGTCAGCGTACCGGCATCGGGTATGCCCAGATAGGTGGCTAGTGGCCCCGAAAAAACAATGAGCACTAGAGCACAGATTAAAGAGAATAGGACATTGCCCAACAGGCCGATTTTGAGGGTGGAATTGATTCGTGCAGACATGACAATCTCCTTTTATATAAGAGTCTACTTGACGCGGCATTTTATTAGCTTTAATTTAAGTTAATTATTACTATATTTTTTTCAAGTTAATAATTTGTATCAAAAACTCAAATAGAATTAATTTCACTTATGTCTAAAACAGCCAAACGAAGCTACGACCAATACTGCTCGCTCGCCCGCGCCCTCGACCTGGTTGGCGAGCGCTGGACCCTGCTCATCGTCCGCGATCTGCTGGGCGGCCCCAAACGCTACAAGGACCTGCTGACCGGCCTGCCGGGCATTGGCACCAATCTCCTGGCCAACCGCCTCAAAGACCTGGAAACAATGGGCTTGATCGAAAACACCCTGCTCCCCCCACCCACTTCAATCAAAGCCTACCGCCTCACCGAGCGCGGCCAAAGTCTGGAAGACGCCCTCGTCGCCCTGGCCCACTGGGGTTTGCCCTTGCTGGATCAGCCGCGCCGCAACGATCGCTGGCAACCCCAGTGGAACCACGTCGCTTTAAAAGCCCGCTTCAACCCTGCCGCCGCCACCGACCTCGACGAGCCCTATGCTTTTGTCATTGACGGCTATCCTCATTACGCCGTCGTTCGCCACGGCACTGTCGCCACTTACGAAGGTCTGCCTCCAGATCCAGCGTTCACTCTACACGCCACAAGCGACGATTTCGTCCAGGTGTTGGAAGGTACCTTGGATTTGCAACAGGCTATTGGCAGCAGTAAGATCATCATAGAAGGCGCTCCAGAAGCTCTAAGGCGCTGTTTACAAGCGTTCGAGGCTTAATAACAGATAAATCACTATGACACAAACCCCACAAACTCCGCTCTTCCGCACCCCCGTCGAAATCTCTCACAGCCCGCGTGCCATCTCCTACAACACCCCGGTGACCTTCGCCGGTTCCTGCTTCACCGAAAACATCGGCGACCGCCTCCACACCCTAAAATTCCCCTGCGACATCAATCCCTTTGGCATACTTTACAATCCCATCTCCATCCATAAAGGCCTCCAACGCCTCATCCAGGGCAAAGCCTTTACCGCCGATGATCTCCAACACGGCAACGATCTCTGGTTCTCCTACCACCACCACGGCCGCTTTTCGCACCACTACCAGACCACCTGTTTACAGAACATAAACGCGCGCCTCTCCAGCTCCGCAACTTTGCTCAAAAAGGCGCGCTATCTCTTTATTACCCTGGGCACCGCCCGGGTCTTTGCCCTCAAAGAAACGGGCCAGGTCGTGGCCAATTGCCACAAACAACCGGCCGCCCTCTTCGACCACTACTTGCTAGGCGTCGACGCCGTCACCCAAGCCTGCACCAACCTCGTCGACGCGCTCTCCTCCTACAACCCGCAGCTCGAAATTGTCTTCACCGTCAGCCCCATTCGCCACTGGAAAGACGGGGCCAGCGGCAATCAGCTGAGCAAGTCCACTCTCATCGTCGCCGTCCACCAATTGGTCGAGCGCTATGACCAGGTCGCCTACTTTCCGGCCTACGAAATCGTCATGGACGAATTGCGCGACTACCGCTTCTACGCCGGTGACATGCTCCACCTCGATCCCGTCGCCGTCGATTACATCTGGCAACACTTCGCCGAGTCCTATATAAATGAGGAAGACCTAGAAATCAGCCAGCAAGTCGGCAAACTGCTCAAAGCCGCCCAACACCAACCCGACGATGTCGAATCGCCCGGCCACCAGACCTTTCTGGAGCGCCAGCTCGCAACCATCGACCAATTGGAGAACAAACACCCCTTTCTCGCCCTCAGCGCAGAACGCCAACTGTTCCAGTCGAGAAAAACGGTGGGATAAATTCCACTTGGAACCACTACTCTCATTCCCCAACCTCTTAGAACCGCCACCCGCGCCTGCCTGAAATCCCGCACTCCGCCTCGCCCCTACCTATACCGCGCCCCTCCTCACTCACCTCCACCGGCCCGCCGACAGGCCGCAAAAAAATCCTCGTTCGAAGCCGTGAAGCCAATCTGCGTCTCCACTTCGCGAATCGCCATCTCGGTGGCAAAACACGCGTCGACGGTGTCGGGATACTCCACGCCTATAGTGGCGTCGCGCAATAATATCATATTGTACCCGCGGCGGGAAATTGCCCGCATGCCGTAGTCTCGATTGAGGATGCACCAATTGGTGGCAAACCCGGCGTAAATCAAATGCACAATGCCGCGCTGCCGTGCCAAGTCGTGCAATTGCTCTCCGGTGGCGATGACAAAATCCTCCTCCCGCACTTCAATCTCCGGCGACATATCCAGCTTGTCGCGGTGCGCCTCCCAGTGCGTGGCAATCCCGGGCGGCTGGTTGCGCGGCCCTTTGAACGCCGCGTACTCGCCCTCCCTGGCCCTGAACGGCGCCGGCGGCCAATCCGGCTCCGCCACCGGCGCCGGCGGCTCGTGCCGCTGCAACTGCTCAAATTTCGCCGCCACCTCCGGACTGGGCGCCTGCACTATCGTCAACCCCGCCGCCCGCGCCGCCTCTATAGCCGGCACCACCGCTTCTTTGGTAACCCGCACAGCGCGCTCCAGCCAGGTCTCGATAAAATGCGTATTCCACAAGTCGACCAGCACCAGCGCTGTCTGCTCGACGGGTAGTTGCATCTCCACCTGCCGCCGCACAAAATTCTCCTCCCGGCACGCTACGTCGGCCGGCGTACTATCCTGGAAGTACCTGACAGTTAAATCAAGTGTGGTCATATCTATAAATTCTCCACCATCTACATTGGAATTAACCACAAAGTTCTTATAGCTACTCCGCCACCGCCCTCAGAGGCCGCCGCAAACGCTCCCACCAATCCCCCACCTGCCGCAGTCCCCCCACCTCCGCAGCACTAAAACACAAATAAGCATTAAATTCCCCCACCATCGCCCCGGGCTGAATCGCCATACCCTCGCCCGCGTGAAACACATTCCGGTTCCAAAACTGATTGCCGTACGACGTCGTCCCCATGGACAGATGCTGGGGTTGGTAGGCGCCGGGAAAACCGCGCGCCTCAAAAGCCAGGCGCAGCGACGCAAAAACATCGCCATTGTCTTCGTTGAGAAATCCCACCATCGCCGGATTCTGCTCTAGAGAAAACGCGTCTCCCGCCGCCGGCGCCTGCTCCACCCCACCGCCCTCCATCATCCACAACACATGGGTGAACGCCTGGCGGAAAAGCCACTCGTCGTTGCGCACCACCAGAATGTCGGCCTCCTTCTCCACGTCCAGCCGCGATTCCATGGTGAAATAGGGCAAACCCCGATAAAAATGATAGCTCACCTCCAAACGCACCGCCGTCTGCGCCCGCGCCGGATGGGTGGGACACACCGGATAACCCCAGCGCCGCACCGCCGTGTACAGCGGCCCTTCCACTACCTCGTAGTGGGGCACCTCGGGCCAATTGGTCATGCGGTAGCGCAATTGATTGCAAAAATCCGGATTCCAGTGAATGCACAGGTCTTCCCCGTGCCAGGCGATGTCCAGCTTGCTCAACGGGTCGTTGGCCGCGTCGACAATACTGATCGGGCTGGGGGGCTCCCAACCCAGCGCCGTCTCGCCCCCCTTCTTGAAATAGAGATTGCGCAAATGGCCCATCAACGGCGACAGGCGCGCCCGGTAAAAACTATTCTCTACCTGCAGTGCAAATTTCTTGCCCCTGCTTACCAGATCGGTGGCATAGAACGGCGGCCAGCAGGCCGGCGACGGATTGCCGTGCAACAGCAGGTAATTTTTTTGCGCCCCGGCGTCTATATCGGCCAGCAAGACCATAGCACAGCGTCGCGTTGCCCCTTCTTGCGTTTCGCCGTAGATCTGGCATGGAACTTCCTTTCCCGTCTCTTCCTCCACCACGCGGACCTCTCGCTCCAGGTCGCGCACCTGCGCCGCGTCAAAAACCGCATCCAGGTGCACCGGCTCGCCGCGCCGCGCCAGCCCGCCAGACTCTTCAATGCGAAAGCGCCGATAGAACCGCCATCCGCCCCACCACGGCCGATATTTGTCGCGCGCCAAACCGCTGAGATCTAGCGCCTCACCATCCACGCACGCGCGCGACCGCTGCAGCACCCGCTCGTCTACCGGCGGGGCATCGGCTGCGGCTTTT
>CAXGRO010000478.1:0-4837 GCA_964012055.1 uncultured bacterium | reverse complement strand
GGGGAAATTCCTTGGGCAACATGCGCCACTGAATCCCGCCTTGGACCACGTATAAAATGGCGTTCACAATATCCCGTTTGGCATGTTTGCCTTGGTTGCCCCGCGGATCGGGACGCTGAAAAAAGGGCTCGATGAGGTGCCATTCTTCATCCGTTAAATCGCTGGGATACATGAGGATCTACTCCAAAGAAAGGGAATGGAAGATCCTTATAATCTACAAAATGAATTTTTAACCAAACAGCTTCTTAAAGATGATAGCGTATTAGATTTTTCTTTCTTTTACTCTATCCACGACCACTCTGTTCCATCGGCCGTATCCTTGATTTGTATGCCAGCTGCGGCCAATTCGTCGCGCAATTGATCCGAGCGCGCCCAGTCCTTTTCCTGCCTTGCCACTTGGCGCTCCTGTAAAAGAGCTAGAAGGTCTGCCGACAATTCGGTCGGCATTTGGACTTCTTCTGGCAATTCGTAAAAAATACCCAGAGCTTGATTTATTTCTTCTAGAAAGTCCAATAATGCTTTTGCTGCACTCAACCCCAATTCTTTGGCATTTAACGCCTTTTCCGCCTCGTTTACAAGGCCAAATATCACCCCCATAGCCCCCGGGGTATTGAGGTCGTTATCCATGTATTGACAAAAACCGCTGCGCGCAGCTTGTATTTGCTCTAACCAATCGCCCTCTTGGGGCATATCAATTTGCTCCAATTGCGCTTTAAAGCGATAGAGACGCCGTAAATTTGTCCGGCCCCAATCCAAATTTTCGCTAGTGTAATTCATCTTTCTGCGGTAGTGGTGACTCACCAATAGATAGCGATAAGCCATAAAATCTTCGGCTTGTTGGGCAATATCTTGCAAGCGGTAGAAGTTCCCCTTGCTCTTGGACATCTTCTCATTGTCGATGTTTATAAACTCATTGTGCATCCAATAGCGCACAAAAGTCTTGCCAGTAGCCCCTTCACTTTGAGCAATTTCGTTCTGATGGTGTGGGAAAACCAGGTCGATTCCGCCTGTATGGATGTCGAAAGTCTCGCCCAAATACTTCATGGACATGGCTGAACACTCAATGTGCCATCCCGGCCGACCGCGACCATACGGCGAATCCCAATAGATCTCACCATCGCTTTCCACCCATGCTTTCCACAGGGCAAAATCGCGCACCGAATCCTTGTCGTACTCGTCTGAATCTACACTAATGCCGTCTTGCATGCCCTCCATGTCTAGATGTGCCAAATAACCGTAGTCGGCAAAATCCTTTATTGAATAGTATACCGAACCGTCGCGCTCATAAGCTAATCCTTTGTCTATTAAAGAATTAATTATCATAAGCATCTCTTCGATATGCTCTGTTGCACGGGGGTGAACATCTGCTTTTTCGACGTTGAGTTTGCGCAGGTCATCAAAAAAAATATTGGTATATTCCTCGGTTAACTCTTTTAAACCAACGCCATCTTCACCAATCCGGCGCAAGATCTTGTCTTCGACATCGGTAATATTTAATACGTGAAAGACATCATAGCCCCGATAGCGCAAATAACGCTTGAGAACATCGGCAAAAACCATAGCGCGAAAATTGCCAATATGGGAGTAATCCCATACTGTGGGCCCACATGTATAGATGCGAACCTTGCCTGTTTCTAGCGATTCAAATTCTTCCTCCCGGCGGGTCAAGGTATTAAAAAAACGCAACATAAAATCACTCTTTCTTCTTGGTATTACAAAAGTTTAGAGTCTTTTTTGTAAACTAGCCTTAGCGATCACTGTTGTCAATACCGCACCTCTTTCACAGCTTGTCCGGCATTTGAATTTTGCTTATAGTGTCTGCTAAACATTCCATACTTCAGAGGTAAATTATGACTAAGTTTCCACTGCACTGGCAAATATTGTTCGCCTTAGTATTTGGTGCTTTAGCCGGCTGGATTTTAGGAGAATCCGTGCTCCACATTGCCTTTGTTGGCACCCTCTTTCTCTCTGCCCTAAAGATGATTATTGTCCCCCTTATCGCCACTTCGATCATCTCGGGTATTGTTGGATTGGGCGGGTCTAGTAATTTTGGTCGTCTAGGCAGCAAAACGTTGCTGTATTATCTCTCTACCAGCCTGTTTTCCATTCTCACAGGACTACTATTGGTCAATGTCATAAAACCCGGCTCAGGAGCCGACCTTGGCCTGCAAGCGCCGCCCGAAAAACTCGCCCATTCTATGGAGCGCTTTGGCAATACCCCCTGGGAAGCCATACAACGTCTTCTATTAGACCTGATTCCAACCAATCCATTTGGCGCCATGACCGAAGGCAATATCTTGCAAGTAATTTTTTTCTGTCTGTTATTTGGCTTTTTCATTACTCGCCTCAACACCCCTCATCGAGAAACGTTAAGTAGCTTTTTCCAGGCGGGCTTTGAGACCATGATGCAATTGACCCATTTCGTCATCCGCTTTGCTCCCTTAGGTATCTTTGCACTGGTAGCAAAAATCGTCGCCACCACCGGTTTTTCTGCTTTTAAGGATCTGGGCTTATATGCTCTTACAGTTTTTATTGGGCTACTCATTCACGGGGTCGTTATATTGCCCGCCCTTTTGTTTTTTATTGGGCGCCTCAACCCCAAACGGCATATCCAGGCCATGGCGCCGGCACTACTAACGGCATTTTCCACCAGTTCCTCCTCTGCTACTTTGCCCCTAACTATGGAGTCTCTCGAAAAAAGAGCTGGTATATCCAACCGCATCACCAGCTTTGTGACCCCATTGGGAGCTACAGTTAATATGGATGGAACCGCACTGTACGAGTGCGTAGCGGCTATGTTTATAGCTCAGGTCTATGGCATAGAACTGGGATTTGCCCAACAATTCCTCGTTGTCCTCACCGCCCTGCTCGCCTCTATAGGTGCAGCTGGCATTCCCATGGCAGGCCTGGTAATGATTTCTGTCATTCTCAGTGCCGTGGGACTGCCATTAGAAGGTGTTGGACTCATTCTGGCAGTCGACCGCATATTGGATATGTGCCGCACCACCGTCAATGTTTGGAGTGATTCCTGCGGCGCTGCAGTGATCGCCCGCAGTGAAGGAGAAGATTTCCAAGCCTAGGCCTGAAAATATAAAACAGTTTAAAGCGTGACGCGTTCTTGTAGATACGAAGGCAAACGCGTACTTTCGTCCATATTGGCCATAGTCACCTGAGCCACTGTAAGCCCAATTGCATCCAGCAGGGCCATCGACTTCATGGAGGATCCTGCCTATCTGTGGCGCAACCTGGAGGATAAACCTTCACCGGTGCGGCGCGGCTCTCCAACCGGCCAAGATCGTCCTTACATTACTGGATTCTGCAACGCCGCATTTATGCATGTGGTACCTCGCAATAACTGGTTTAGTAACCCCACTCCACGCCCTCTTTCCCACGGTACTACTAACTGGCCCTGGAATGGATACGTAGCTTGGTACGATGAACGCACACCGCCGCGACGACAATACACCCAGCATACCGACCGGCCTCAGGACCTGTGGCCCGATTTAAACAGAGTGCGCATACATGCCACTTCGGGCTTGGGCAACGACCGCTTATTCCTGCACTTTGAAACATACACACCCAATTTTGATCGCTTTGAGGTAGACGTGGACGACACCGGTTGGAAAGAAGTTGGGGCACGCTGGGTTTGGATTCTGGGAACTGGAAGAAATACCCTGCGGGTAAGGGCGGTAAATAAAATGGAAATAAAGGGAAAACCAGCGCATATCGTGTTAAACCACGTCAGTGAACCATTTGGTCTCCAACCATAATTTAGATTTCACGTGACTTTTTAAATTTTGACCACTTGGCAATTTCGTCAACGCCACATTTATATCTAATTTTCCCACTTAAATAAACCTCAAAAAAAGCTCCCATAAAACACTGCTTTACAGGAGCTTAACACGTACCCTCGGCGGGATTCGAACCCACGACCCACAGATTAGGAATCTGTTGCTCTATCCTACTGAGCTACGAGGGCATATCACATTTTAACTACATTCGCCGCCATGGGGCCCTTGGACCCTTCTGCGACATCAAATTCCACCACATCTCCCTCCTCGAGCGTTTGCTCTGCGTCATCCTGAATTGCAGAATAGTGCACGAATATATCTTCGTCATCCTCGCGCTGGATAAAACCATACCCCAGTATTTCATTAAACCATTTTATGACGCCGCTCTCTGGCATAAATCGGGAATCCACAAGTATAAATTTACTTAAAAATAGGCGTTTTACACATCATCGTCAACCGCCATACAATTATCTTAAATAGCTTTTAATATGAGACTTATCCCATAATAACCCTCTCCTTTATAAGACCGCCGATCAAGTTTTGCTAACCCATTTTGACAAAAATAACTATTTTTACTTCGTCAACTGTTGACAGCAGTCAAAACCATCATACTTTTACAACTCTGTCAACAAATATTGTTTAAACCAGTTTCTTCGGTTTTTCTTGCGAACTCATACCGCTAGTCTCAGTCACCTTATGGAAGATTAAGATCTAGATGGCGCAAATATTCCCTCGCAGTGCAAATGCCCTCGCCAGATCCAGTATCGTCATAGTCCTTGTAATCGTTGGAGGACTCCTCAGCATCATTCTCAACATCAATCGCCTCGACTATGTAACCAAAGTTAATGTTCCCTTGGACCAACCCGTAGCATTCAGCCACAAACACCATGTTACGGGCATGGGCATTGATTGTCGCTACTGCCACACCACCGTCGAAACCAGCGCCTTTGCCGGCATCCCCCCCACCGAAACGTGCATGAGTTGCCATTCACAAATTTGGACGGAAGCCCCCATACTCGAACCCGTGCGCGCCAGCTTCCGCGATG
>CAXGRO010000477.1:0-4847 GCA_964012055.1 uncultured bacterium | reverse complement strand
ACCACCCCCAATTATTCCCCCGGCATCCCCCCCACAATCCCCACATGTATCACCCCCCCCTCTCCCCCACTGCCCGCCGCAATGCCTCCCTAAACTCCTCCTTACTCTCCACCCTAACCCCCAACGCCCCCAACCCCGTCGCCACCTCGGCAAACTCCACCGGCCCCAACTTGCTGGCCATCGCCCTCCCATACCGCTGCACATGCCCACTCTCCGTAATCCCCCAACTCTCATCGTCCGCCACCACCATCACAAACGACAACCCCTGCCGCGTCGCACACTCTAAATCGGTCAAGTTAAACGTCGCCGACCCATCCCCCGACAACAACAACACCGGCCGCTGCGCCATGCCCGCCCGCGCCGCCATCGCCCCGGCAATGCCTTACCCTACCACCCCGCTGGCCCCGCACGTCAACCAATGCCCCGGATAGCGCCGCCGCCCCAGTGTCTGGTGAAACCACTGGCCGATATTGCCCCCGTCTATCACAAACACCGTTTCCGGCGGCAACACCTCCTCCATAACTTCGGTCAAATCGAGCGCGTGCAACCCCCCGTCGCGCGGCGCCGCCCCAAATACCCCCTTGCTGAACGCCACCGCCTCTTTCTGCGCCGTCTCCAACCACGCCTCAAAACCGTTTATCTGTTGCTCGGTACAAGCCTCGTACGCCTGTTCCAGCACCGCCGCCGGATCGGCCTGTATGGCCAGATCGGCCGGCCCGTTGGCCTCCAACTGCTCGGGATCCACATCCACCCGCACCACTTTGGCGCCCTCCGCCAAACCCGGTGGCTGCAAATACCCCACCCGATAATCCGCCGCCGCGCCCAAAAGAATCACCAGGTCCGCTTCCCCCAGCAAATTGGGCCCGCCGCTGGCTGCCCCAACCACGCCCTGATACTCGACAATCTCCTGCGGCACCATCCCGATCCCAAATGGGCACCACCACCGGCACCGCAAACGCCGCGGCAAATTCGGCCAACGCCTACTCGCCGCCGGCGTAGTACATGCCGCTGCCGGCCACCAAAAGCGGCCGCTCGGCGGCGGCCAACAAACCGACCAGACGCCTTACCTCCCCAACAGCCACCTGCATTCCCCTGTGTACTTCCACCTTGGTCGCCGCCACTTCCTCTTTAACTTCGGCCACCTGCACATCCATGGGAAAGGTCAAATGCACCGGCCCCGGCCGCCCCCCCAGCGCCGCCGCAAACGCCTCGTGCACCAAATGCGGAATGTGCTCGGCCACGTCCAGCACCCGCGCATACTTGCACATAGACGCCGCCAAACCCAACTGATTAAAATCCTGAAAATGCCCCATGCCGGCCGTCTCCAACGGCCCCGCGCCGGTCAATAAAAGCATGGGCGCCCCGTCAAAATGCGCGTTCACCACCCCGGTCATGGCATTGGCATGCGCCACCCCGCTGCTCACCGCGCACACTCCCACCCCGCCGCTCAACCGCCCCCAGCACTCGGCCATGTACGCCGCCGTCTGCTCGTTGCGCACGTCGATCAAACGCAACCCGGCGTCCAGACAACTCGCATACACGTCGTTTAACCCGTGGCCGCACAAAGTGCTGATCCACTCCACCCCCTGTGCCTTTAGGGCTCGGGCAAAAAGATCGGCGCCGTTCATGAGATTAGTCCCTGTTCTGGCAGCTGTTGTCCTACTTCATTCAGCGCGCATTTTTCTACAGCCATTTCTGCCTCCTCTAAAATCATTATCGCCACGCGCTGAGTATAACCACATCGCATCCATCAAGCCACTGGCCACAATCCTTGTCTCCCGTCTGCTCAGGTCCTAAATTCCACCCGACAAAATCCACCAAACCGAGGAATGCCCCCCATGCAAGACTTGACTTCGCGCGCCCCCACCCTGCCCCCCACCCTGCGCCCCCGCATCGCCTACTACGACCTGGGCATCCCCTTCCGCGGCGCCGTGTGGGACGGCTTCACCATTACCTACGACCCCTCCAACCACCACACCCTGGCCTGGGGCGCCGAATTCTCCCAGGACGGCGCCAATTACTTTTGCTGTGACCTCGACAGCGGCGCCCTCGAAGTATTCCCCATGCCCTGCCGTGAACACGGCCCCGTCTTCCAGGCCAGCGACGGCACCATCTACGCCCGCATCATGTCGGGCCTGTCGGTCGACTACGGCCACAACCTCATGGCCTTTGACGCAGAGGCGCGCACCTTCCACAGCCGCGGCCTGCCCGCCCCGGGCGACCAGCGCCTGCTGTGCACCGAAGAACGCCAGGGCCTGCTCTACCTGGGCGGCCACGAACTGGCCGAACTCTTCAGCTACAATCCGCAAACGCGCAGCTTTGCCAAACTCTGCCGCCCCTTTGCGCCGCCCACCGACCGCCTGGTGGGCATTCACCTCTTGCCCGACGGCCGCCTCCTGCTGGTCGGCTACCCCCACGGCCCCATGAAAATCTACGACGTCGAGCGCGACCAACTGACCGACGTGCCCAGCGCCGCCCCCGCTGCCCTCAGCACCCTCGTAGCCGAAGGCCCTTACCTCTTTGTGCCCGACGGCGACGACCTGCTCGTCCTCGACGCCAACTTCGCCGTACAACACCGCCTCGCCAGCCCCGTAGACGGCACCGCCCTGCGTCCACTGGCCCTGGGCAGCAACAGCCGCGCCAGCGGCCGCGGCACCGTCTACGCCTGGGCCGGCGACCAATTGGTCTCTATCGACGCCCAAACTTTTGCCCTGCAAACTCTCTGCAGCGGCCCCTTCCCCGGCGTCGCCGGCCTGAGCCACGATGGCAAACTGGTCTTCGCCGACGTCAAAGTCGGCCAGGCCGTATTCATCAACCCGGTCGACGGCGCTCGCGAGGACCGCACCTTTGAAGTCTACCAGGCCCATTTGGGCAGCGCCATCTGCGCCCTGGGCCAGGGTTCCGACGAGCGCATCTACGGCACCAATATCTACGGCATGCACCTGTGCGCCATCGACCAGGATACCGACGCCGTCGCCGACCTGGGCTACACCTGGTCGGGCGGCGAACTCTACCACGTGCACGCCCACGGCGACAAGCTCTACGTGGGCAGCTACGGCGGCTCCTACATTGGCGTCTACGACCCCCAACAACCGTGGAATCCCGGTTTTGACGAAGACTGCAACCCGCGCAATTGGGGCGTCCTGGGCCAGGACCAGAACCGCCCCTTTGAAGTGTGCAGTGGCCCCGACGGCCGCATCTACGTGGCCAACCGCAGCAATTACGGCGTGCCCGGCGGCGCCCTGGCGTCCTACGACCCGGCCACCGGCCTGGACGACAAAAAAATCTACCCCGACCCCCAACAAAGCGTGCAATGCGTGGCCGCCGACCAGCGCTACGTGTACGGCGGCACCAGCATCTACGGCGGCCGCGGCGCCCCCATCACCACCCGCGAGGGCCTGCTCTTTGTTTTTGACCCCCAAACCGGCCAGCGCATACACCAGGTCCGCCCGGTGCCCGACGCCACCACCGTCACCAGCCTGGCGGCGCACCCCAACGGCCTGGTTTTTGGCACCACCGACAACCGCCGCGTTTTTGTCTTTAACCCCCAACGGCTTACCGTGGAAGAAACCCTCGAACCACTGCGCTCGGAAGGCTCTCGCCTGATGGGCGTGCCCGAAGGCGTGGAAATGTTTCCCCTCATCTGCGCCGCCGACGGCTTTATTTACGGCGTCACCCGCTACGACCTCTTTCGCATCGACGGCAGTTCGCGCATTATCACCTACCTCAACAATCCCCCCTTACCCGAACTCTACGCCCTGGCCGAGGGCCGCCCGGGCCGTCTGTATTTGAGCGCCGGCACCCATGTCATCAAGGTGATGCTCACCTCGCCGCTGTATTACCATTAATAAACAAGCGGTAGCGATTCTCTCTGGATATAAAAACGCCGCGCCCACAGCAAAATTGACGCTGTGGGCGCGGCGAGTCTTACTTCCCAAGCAGCCCGTTTTAAATAAGTTCACTCCCCGGCCGCCAAACGCTGCTTGGTCTCTTCCAATTGCCGCCTCACCTCTGCGCGAGAATCGTCCAACCGCAGAGTGCCTTCCAAATACGGCAACGCCCTGGCGTAAAATCCATGTTTATAGGCGACCTGCCCTATTTTCTCACCCAGATCAACTCTATAGGGGGCCAGCCGCAGTGCCTCTTCCCAATAACTCAACGCCTGGTCGATATGCCCCTGGAAGTGGACTATATTTGCCAATGCTTCGTATCCTGCGGGTAGGGGCAAAACTTCCGTAGACATCCTAAATGCTTCGGCGGCGCTGTCCTGGTCATCTACATCCAAAAAGAAATTGCCCACATAGAGGTACGATGCCGCCATTTTGTGTTTTACCAGATCCGGTAAAGACAGCGACAAACCGGCTTGTAGCGCACTCAAACCCACATGCGCCAATCCCAATTCGGCGGCGCTCAGAGCAGCGGCAAAAGGCAGTAGATTGGCGCGCCGTGAGCCATCGGAAAAACCCGCCATATAGCGGCCAATAGCACGTCGCTCACCCTCCTCGTTGCCCTCTAGCTTATGGACATACGCCTCTAAAAGAGCGGCAAAGAGCAAATCCGGATGGCGCTCCTGTACCTGCTCTAACTGACTCAGCGCTGGTTCCAGATCGCCCTGGTGCAAACGCGCGGCAATGCGGCGCAGATCGTCGTCGGCACAAAGGGTATCCCGCTCTAAACCGGCTTTCCACTTTTGCCAATCCAACGCAAAACGGTCGTTCTTTTTATAGATCAATACGGCGGGGTGATCGTACCCCACAAAAGAGGGCTCGGCGCCGTCTTCCCCAAAGTCAATTCCCAATAGATGTGGAGAGTTTTTAAAACGCCGCACCTGACTAAACCCCAATTCG
>CAXGRO010000476.1:0-4856 GCA_964012055.1 uncultured bacterium | reverse complement strand
GTCAGACGAGTTATGTCGATTCGAATTTGACGGCCGGTCAGGTGTATTTTTACAAGATCAGTGCGGTGACCGCCAGCAGCGAAAGCGAACAGTCGGCATTTGTCAGTGCCGAAGTGCTGGGCGATGAAGTGGCACCGGCGGCGCCGAGTGATCTGGCGGCCATTGCCGATGCAGGTGGGACTGCGCTTATAACGCTCAACTGGACGGCGCCGACGGCAGATAGGGACGGTGGCGATTTGTCTGGCCTGGCATCCTACATAATCTTTAGGTCCCAGGACAGCGCCACGGCATTTGTCGCCATAGACACCGTATCGGCGCCGCAAACCCAGTACAGCGATACGGGCTTAACGGCTTCTATCCAGTACTTTTACGCCATCAGCGCAATTGATGCCAGCGGCAATATTAGCGCGCTTTCCAGTACGGCCAACGCCACTACGGCGGGCATTTCGGCGCCGACGAGCGTACAGGCTACGGCAGGAGTCAACAAAATTGAAGTGACTTGGAGCGCCAGTTCAGATGAGAACTTGCGCGGTTACAATGTGTACCGCTCTACCCAGTCAGATCAGGGATATGAACGCCAAGCTGGGGTGGAGGGTACGACGTATACCACGGGGCAAACCACTTACGTAGATTCGGGTCTGACCGGTGGAGCGATCTTCTTTTATCGCATAAGCGTAGTTACTACAGAAGGGGAGAGCGATCAGTCTGCATTTGCCGGGGTGACGGTGTCGACCGACAGCAGTCCGCCGGCCGTTCCCACTTTTCTTGATGGCGATGCGGTGGTCGATAATCCAGAACAATTAAATCTCACCTGGAGGGCCCCCGCTGCGGACGAGAATGGAGGAGAGTTGACGGGGCTGAGCAGTTATCAGATTTACCGCTCCACCAGCAGCACGGGCACCTTTGAATTGGTAGGGACTTCAACCGAACCCTCGTTTTCCGACACGGGATTGACGGCGGTGACAACGTATTTCTATCAGGTCGAGGCGCTGGACGCCGACCGCAATATCAGCCAGCGCTCGTCGACGTTGGAATTGACGACCTCTGGGGTGGTTATGCCGAGTGACGTAAGGCTGGTTTCAACCACCCCATCGGATGCCAGCGAACCTCCGGTGGTGACGATTGGCTGGACGGCATCTACGGGAGCCATCTTGCGCTATGAGGTGCAGCGCACGACCGTGGCCAATAGCACTAACGACGCCGATTATACCGATATATTGCCAAACGATAGTACCACTTCGCGCGAGGACAATACGGTGACGCGCGGGCAGACGTACTATTATCGGGTGCGCGCCGAGGATGTAGATAATCGCTTTAGCGATTGGACAACGCCGCTATGGATAACAGTATCTAATTGAGGTCAGTTCTTGCTATGCTTGCTAGGATAGTTGAAAAAGGGGAATAAAATTGTACTTATTCCCCTTTTTCAATGGCCATCTGCCATTTTAATACGGCGTCTAGTATCTCTTCTAATTCCCGGGCTTCTTCTGCGGTGGTGGAATTTTCTTCCTGATATTCGGCAAAGTATGCCAAAATTTGACGCATATTGGCTTCGATAACCGCCACGGCCCGGTGCAGGCGGTTGCGGTCTTCGCTGGTGAGCTTAAGACCATCGCTTTTGGACAGCTCTCCCTGGAGCAGGCCATAAATTTCCATCATTCTGGCCGTTTGCACTTTAATTTGCTCAAGATTTGGCGTGGGCGACGACATAACACTTTTCCTTTCTATCTTCTAAGCGGCTATTTTAGCTTTAATAAAGCAATACCCGTTCCAAACCGACAATAAATTGGTCATGGCGCGCCGAGAAAAAAATATAACTGCAGATATATGCAAAATGACACGGCAAGTCGGCGATTTTTTGAGACCGCTTATTGAGCCCGGCGAAACGTTGGTCGCCGCCGTATCCGGTGGTATTGATTCTATGCTATTGCTCGAAATACTCAACCGTTTGCGGCCGCAATTGTGTATAGAAATCCACGTCGCCCATCTGGATCATCAATTGCGGGTGGAAGCAGCAGAGGATTGCGAGTTTGTCGCCGTCGCTGCCGCCCAGAGGGGATTGTCTTGCACTTGCGGCAGGGAAGACGTTGTAGCTTACGCACAAGGCGAAAAGCTTTCTCTAGAAGATGCCGCCCGGCGTTTGCGCTATCGCTTCCTCGATCGGGTGGCCCGCGATGTGGGGGCGAAAAAAATCGCTTTAGGACATCACGCCGACGACCAAGCGGAGACAGTGCTTTTGCATTTGCTGCGCGGTAGCGGGACAAGGGGTTTGAGCGGCATGAGTGCGGTGCGCCAAGGGCGTTATATAAGGCCTTTTTTGAACTGGAGCCGCGCCGATATTAAAAATTGTGCCCATGAGGCGGATCTCAATTATCGCGAAGACGCTTCCAACCGCGATCCGCGTTTTGATCGCAATCGGGTGCGGCACCAATTGCTGCCGCTGCTCCAACAATCGTTCAATCCCGCCGTCGTCGAGGCCTTGGGACGCACGGCCACAGTGCTCAAAGAAGAAGATGACTTACTTGGTAAAATGACACAAGATGCTGTAGAGACAGTGGTTAAAGAATATTGTAAAGGGAAAATAACCCTTGATAGCAGGCAGCTTCTGGATTATCATATAGCCATACAGAGACGGGTTGTCCGCCAAGTGCTCCAGGGCCTTTCCGCTCGAGAAGGGCCTTTTGATTTTGCCCGGACAGAAACCGTGCTGGGACTGGCAAATGAGCGCTGTTCCAAAGTGTGCGAATTTGCCGATATCCGGGCACAGAATGTGGGCGAGGAACTAATCTTCTGTCGGGGAAGTCGTCCAACTGTTGATATAGCTGCTCAGGTGCCCGGTCGAACCTGCGTACCCTCACACGATTGTACTGTGGAAGCGCGCCTGATAGGTAAGAAGGATTTTGTTGCAGTCAAAGCGGCGTTGGGGGGTAGGTGGGTTGCTTTTGACGCCCGCCTGGCCGAACATCGCTTGCGTTTGCGCAGTGCGCGTCCGGGGGATCGTTTTAGTCCCTTTGGCATGAGCGGGCACAAGAAACTGAGCGACTTTCTTATAGATTGCAAGTGGCCACGCATTTTGCGGGATGAAATTCTGCTTTTGACCTGTGCAGACGAGATTGCCTGGGTAGTTGGTTTGCGCCCCAGTCAGTTATTTTGCGTGTGGGAAGATACAACAGAGATTTTACTTGTGGAAATGCGCCCAACCCCCTAAGGCGAGGGGGAGAGGCAGAGAAATATGGACGAGAGAAAGACTACAGGAGAAAAAGACAACCAGGAACGCCCGTTGCAGCACGGGGACAATGGCGACGGCGGAAGAGGGGTGCCGCACGGAAGCGATGAACAGCGCTCGGAGGAAAAGGGCAAACCGCGCTGGCGGCCTCCCTCGCGCACCCTGACTTTCTGGATTTTCTTCATCTTGATTCTGATTTTTGCGGCCAAGTTCATCGGCAGCGCCAATACCGACGATGAGGTGATTTCGTACAATCAGTACCGCGATTATTTGACGCGGGGCGAAATTGCCAGCGCTTTGATCGTGGGCGCTACAGAATTCCACGGTACTTTGCGAAATCAAGACAAGAAGTTTGTCGTACATCTGGGGGTCATCGACGCCGAGACCAAACGCGAGTGGGAAGAACTGGGGTTGGATTTTACTTTCAAAGAACGGCCTTTCCAGTGGTATTCCCTGCTCGGTTATCTGCTGCCCTGGCTGCTTTTTATTGGCTTTTTGATCTTTATGTTACGCCAGATGCAGGGCGGCCCCAGGGGGTTGTTTTCCTTTGGCAAGAGCCGGGCCAAATTGCTCACCGAAGCCAAGCGCAAGACCACCTTTAAAGATGTAGCCGGTGCCAACGAAGCCAAGGACGAACTCGAAGAAATTATCGAATTCCTCAAAGACCCCAAAAAGTTCCAGCGCCTGGGCGGGCGTATTCCCAAGGGCGTGCTCATGGTGGGGTCGCCGGGCACGGGCAAAACCCATCTGGCGCGCGCCGTGGCCGGTGAGGCTGGCGTGCCCTTCTTCAGCATCTCCGGTTCCGACTTTGTCGAGATGTTTGTGGGGGTGGGCGCTTCGCGAGTGCGCGATCTCTTTGAACAGGGCAAGGCCAGCGCTCCCTGTATCATCTTTATCGACGAAATAGACGCTGTGGGTCGGCATCGCGGCGCCGGCATTGGCGGCGGCCACGACGAGCGCGAACAAACGCTCAATCAATTGCTGGTGGAAATGGACGGTTTTGAGTCCATCGATGGGGTGATTATGATTGCCGCCACCAATCGCCCCGACGTGCTCGATCCGGCCTTGTTGCGGCCCGGTCGCTTCGACAGGCGGATTGTCGTCGACCTGCCCGATATCAAGGGCCGCGAAGGCATCTTGCGGGTGCATACGCGCAACGTGCCGCTGATGGACGACGTCGATTTAAAACGGGTGGCCCAGGGGTCGCCCGGGTTGTCGGGCGCCGATTTGGAAAATCTGGTCAACGAGGCGGCACTCTTGGCTTCGCGCCGCAACCGCGAGGCCGTGGCCATGGTGGATTTTGAGGAGGCCAAAGACAAGGTCATGCTGGGGGCCGAGCGCAAGAGTATGGTGATGAGCGACGAGGACAAGAAAATTGCCGCCTACCACGAAGCTGGACACGCCCTGGTGGCCAAGCTATTGCCCGACGCCCAGCCCATCCACAAGGCCACGATTATTCCGCGCGGTCAGGCCATGGGTATGGTCTCTTTTTTGGCGGACGAGCGCCACTCGGTTACAGAAAATCGCCTGCGCGCTCATCTGGCTACGGCGCTGGGCGGCTGCTGTGCCGAAATGCTGATTTTTGACCAGCGCACTACGGGCGCCCAGGGCGACTATAAACAGGTGGCTT
>CAXGRO010000475.1:0-4873 GCA_964012055.1 uncultured bacterium | reverse complement strand
GTCTCACCCACACACGGCATCAGACGAGGAACTGCAATTTGCTGGGTTTGCCCTCGTGGACGTTAGCACAGTGCTCGTCGAAGTTGAGCATGTCGAGCAGGCTGGTGCCTTGGGCCATGGCGTTTAGTAGTTGCTGTTCTTTTTGCTGAATTTGTTCGGCGCTTTCGATGATGCGGGCGAATTGGGCCTCGGAACCTACCACCAGGCCGTCGTCGTCGCCAAAGACAATATCGCCGGGATTGACGACAACGCCGCCGCAGGCGATGGGGATCTGGGTCTCGTAGAGCTTGTTGGTGGTGCCGGCCAGGCAGTTGACCGAGCGCGCGTAATAGGGCAGGTCGAGGCGGCGGATGGTTTCGGTGTCGCGGCAGGGGCCGTCGATGACGATGCCGGCCAGGCCCTTGCGCAGCGCCTCGGTGGGGAAGAGTTCGCCGGTGAGGGCGCGCCGGCTGTTTTGCGAGTCGATGACGATTACCTCGCCCTCCTGGGCGTCGCGCAGTGCTTTGATGACGGTGAGAAAGTCTTCGCGGCAGGTCACAGTGTGGGCGCGGCCGACCAGTTTGAGGCCGCAGCGGATGGGTCGAATGGCCGGGTCTACGACCCGCAAATATTGTAGATCTTTGTCGGCGTCGCAGATGCAGGCGGTGTCGAGGGTAGAGAGGCGGCGTTTGATTTGGGCAAAATCCATGCTTTTATCCTGTGACTTTGAGTGGTTTTACAGGTAGTTGGGCCGCGTCAAAGCGCGGTCAGGGCACAAAGATCTGGATGCGCTCCTCGCCGTCGGCCACGTGGATGCGGCCCTCCGAGTCGACCGCCATGGCGACGCTGGTGGGCGGCGACACCTGAAACTCGCCCTCGCCGGCGCTAATGAGGTTTTGCACCTCGGGCGGCGACAGCGGTCCCAGGCGGATTTGCGCAAATATATTAAAGAAAGGCGATTCGGAGATTTCCTGGGTGTGGCACAGGCTCTGCAGGGGGCGGCGCGAGGCGGTGATGAACGCCACGGGGTAGCCGTTGGCTAGGGAGCGCAAAAAGCCGAAGAAGGCAGTGCCAAAGCCGGCGTTGCGGGTGACGGTTTCAAATTCGTCAAAGAGGCACACCAGCCGCATGCCGGCGCGGTCCAATTCTTGCACGGCGGTTTCCACGGCCGAAAAGTTGTGCAATTCAGGCACGTCAAAATGGGTGGCGGCGTTGAGCGTTTGGCCCAATTGCAGGCAAAAGCCCTCCTGGTCTAGGTGTTTCATGCCCTGGAAGTCGAGCAGGACAAAGAGGTAGTTTTCGGGCTTTTCGAGGTAGTGCGTGTGGATTTGGGGTTGGGACAGGTGCCACAGTAGCGAGGATTTGCCAATGCGGCGCTGGCCGACGATGGAGACCGACTGGGGGGTGGGGGAGTCGATGCGCGCCATGACGCGTTCTATTTCGCGCTGGCGTCCGTAAAACTGGTCCAGGGCGCGAATCATGGAGCGGTTGAGATAAGGGTTTCGCAACATACGACTAGATACTCGCACGCTTGCGGTCAGAGCCGGCGGTTATAATTCCTTTTGAGAGTCAATAAGGTATGGTTTTTAAAGGTGTTGCACAAATTATAATATTGTTGATAACAATACTGTGGACACTTTTTGTAAGTCATTGGTAAATAACGGCTTAGACAAATAGATATTGAAAATTTTTAACTTGTTGATAAATAATCACTTACGAATTTCAACCTTACAAAAATCCGCTCAAAATCGAAAAAGTGTCCACAGTATTGTGATAAGATGTGCTATTTGATTACTACTTCGTTTACTTTGATACGGCGGGCGCTGCCGGCAGGACCATTGACGGTGAGGGTGATGACGTACTCGCCGGGTTTTTGGTATTGGTGGATGGGATGTTGTTCGGTGGAAGTGGTGCCGTCGTCAAAGTCCCATTGCCAGGAGGTGATGTCGCCGTGTGATAGGTCTTTGAAGGCAACGGTGCGGCGATCCATGTCGAGGACGGTGAAGGACCATTGGGCTTCTATTTTTTTGCGGAAGCGGTCCTCCAGCGGCATGAGGCGGAAGGCGACAAATCTGGAAGCGTGGGAGTCCATGCGGGTCTTGTGCGACAGATTCCAGAAGCCTTCGTAAGTTTTATTGTCTTCGTCATAATCCAACACTGACCACGACAGGCCGATGAGGGTGTCTTCCAGCAGTTGGGATACTACGGCGCGTTCGGGGCCTTCATAGGGGGCGTAATCGAAGGGGGTGATCCAGAATTCGAGCACCAGGCGGCCGCTGTCGCCTTCTTTGAGGTCGTGGGCGTAGGCGTGGTTGGCGTAGGGCAGGGTGCCCACCCAGGGCTGGCAGCCCCAGACGAAGACCCAGTCGCGGCCCTCGCCGGGGGGGGTGAAGATGTGGTAGTTTTGCGCGTGCACGCCTTTAAAGCGGAAGTGGCTGTCCCAGCCTTCCAATTGTTCGTTGTTGATGTAGGGGCCGCCCGACAGGTCGCCGTCGACGACTACTTCAAAGATGTCGCCGCGGCGGTAATACATGTTCCAGTAGTCGTCGTAGGCTTCGTAGAGAAAGTAGAGCCGGTTGAGGCCTTTGACCCAGCCGACGCGCACCGCTACGTCCAGGTCTTGCGGGTCGTGGTTGGTGCCTTTGCCAATGACGGTGTCGGAGAGTTCGTCGGTGCCTATTACGTAGCTCTGGGGCACCATGCTCCAATCGCCGGTGTCGCCGTCGATGCGGGGGATCATGTCGGCGGGGAATTGGAAAATTTTGAATTCTTTGTCGGGGCGTTCGAGGGCTTGTGCCGGAGGAGGGGCGAGCCATAGGAGGGCGGCCAGTAATGCGGTTGTTCGTGCGATCATTTTGATTGCCTCTTTTTGATGGTATTCGACCGGAGAGTAGTGCGGGGCGCATGCCTTGTGCGCTCGGTGTGCAAAGGTCGATATTATAGCAGATCTACGGCCGTTGAGAAAGTAGAATTTCGTTAATCTTAACAATTCATTTGAGGAGAAACCAGCCATGGGCGCAGAAGCAAAAGCAAGAGAACTGGGCATTGAGTTTACCGATGACGCCGAAAAGGGCTATTTGAATATGGTCGCGCGCGTCGGCAACACGCTGCTGTCTTCGGGACACGTGTCGGTGATAAAAGGCAAATTGGGAGAGGATCTAGACGTGGAACAGGGTTATGCGGCGGCGAAAGAATGCGGCATTGCCATTTTAAAATCGGTGCACCAGGAGGTGGGTAGCCTCGACGGCCTTAGGGTGGTCAAACTTTTTGGCATGGTGAATTCGGCGCTGGACTTTACCGACCAGCATCTGGTGGTCAACGGGATTTCGGATTTGTACCACGAGATTTTTGGCAAAGATGGCGACGGCTATCACGCCCGCAGTGCGGTGGGTTTTGCCCAGCTTCCCACCGGCGTGGCCGTTGAGGTAGAGGCTATATTCGAAATAACCTGATGTTAATAGCCGCCGGGTTCCGTCAAAGGATCACTTCAAATCCTTCAAATTGCGGATGGCTGAGGTAGGTGCCTTTGGGGGCGCGGGCCTGGGCGTGGGCCTTGCGGAAGGACTCCGATTCGGTCCAGGCTTCAAAGGCGTCGACCGAGTCCCACACCGAGTGGGAGGCGTAGAGCGTGTGGTCGTCGTGGGTGGGGCCGCGCAGGAGGTGGAATTCGCGGAAGCCGGGCACCTCGTCGAGGTAAGATTCGCGCTGGCGCCAGAGTTCTTCAAAGGTGTCTTCGCTGCCGAGGGCGATTTTAAAACGGTTCATGGCGATGTACATAGGATCCTCTCAATTTTGCAATTCGTCGCGGGCCTGGCGGAAGCGGCGGATGCGGCGCACGAAGATGATGATGAGGCCGATGAGGGCGACGTAGAGCAGGATTTCGTAGACGATGTGGGTCCAGCCGAGGATGACCGGCCACAGGCAGATGATGCAGAGGATGATGAAGATGTCTTCAAAGAGGTGGCGGGGGCGGCCGTCGTCGCCGGAGGGTGGCAGGTTCATAAAGAGCTCGCGTCGGTTAGACCTGTGAGAGGGCCTTGTAGATGGTGTAGTTTTTGAGCACCAGCTTGACGTAGTGCCGCGTTTCTTTGTAGGGGATGCGCTCGATAAAAGCGTCGGGGTCTTCGTAGGAAAAGCGCTTGATCCACTTGCGGGCGACGTGCGGTCCGGCGTTGTAGGCGGCCAGGCCCAGCTCAAAGCCCAGTTTTTGGGTGGGGCCCTCGGCAAAGCGGCGCACCTGGTCGCCCAAAAAGCGGCTGCCCAGGCGGATGGAGATTTGCGGGTCGAAGAGGGCGCGGCGGTCAAAGTTGCGCAGGCCCACCTGGCGCGCTAGGGTGCGGCCTGTTTGCGGCATAATTTGCATCAGCCCCAAAGCGCCGGCCCGCGAGATGGCGTCTTTGTTAAAATAACTCTCCTGGCGAATCACCGAAGCCACCAGGTAGGGGTCTACTTCGGTGTCGCGGGTGGCGGCGACGATTTCGTCCCAGTAATAGGCCGGGTAGACGTGGCGGATGTCGTCGGGGTCTTCGCCGGTAAAGAGGCCCACCGAAAGCGCCAGGGCGCGGTTGAGAAATCCCAATTCTTCATAGTGGAAGCGCACCACCTTGAGCGCGCCAACGTCGCCTTTGTTCTGGCGTTCGGTGCGGCGCAATTCGGCCAGGGTGGTGGACACCAAGCCCAATTGGTGCAGGACCTGGGCGCGCTCAATGGCCTCGCCGCCTTTGATGCGGGCCGGCTCGGCCGGTGCTTCAACGTGGGCCGGCGGCTGGGTTTGGGCAAACTGGTCGGGCGAAAACCCCAGGCGCACGGCGCGGGACGAGTAGTAGGAGCGCGGAAATCCCTGGGCCGCCTTGGCGTAGTAGATTTGCGCTTCGTCGCGCAGGTCGAGGCGCTC
>CAXGRO010000474.1:0-4902 GCA_964012055.1 uncultured bacterium | reverse complement strand
TGCAACGCTTCCAGCGCCTGGTCACCCTGGCGCTGGCGCGCCAATACGCTGCCGATATTGGTCATTACATTGGCGCGGCCCATCAAATTGCCAATGCGCTTGTGCATGGCGTGCGTCTTCTCGTAGGTCTGCAACGCCTCTTCCAGGCGGCCCTGTTTGAAGTGGACGTTGCCCACATTGCCCCGCGCCGTGGCCTCTCCCAAAAGGTCGGCCAGCTGGCGGTGCAAGGCCAGCGCCGCCTCGTACGACTGCAGGGCGTCATCGGGCGCTTCGTTGCGAAAGTGGACGTTGCCGATATTGGTCAGAGCGTTGGCCTTGCCCAGTGGGTTGGCAAAATCTTCGTGGATCTTCAAAGCGTCGCGGTGCAGGTTGAGGGCGCGGCCCAGCTGCCCCTGGTAGGCGTGCATATTGCCCAGCCCGCCCAGGGCGTTGGCCTGCCCCAATTTGCTGCCCAGCCGCCGATAGGCCGCCAGCGCCGCCTCGTACAAGTCCCGCGCCTTGCCCCAATCCCCCTGCGACACGCGCACATTGCCCGAGTTGAGTTGCACGTCGGCCTGGCCGCGCTCGTCTTCGAGCTGGCGGTACTGTTCCAGCGCCTCGCCATAGGTCTGCAGGGCCTCCTCCAGCCGTCCCAGGCGCATGTGCAGCACGCCAATATTGGTTTGAAAGGCGGCGACAAAGTCGCTCAATTGCTCGCGCTGCGCCCGCCGCAACCCCATGTTCAACACTTCCTCGGCGTGCTTAAACTCCGAGGTATTGAGCAGGGCCACGCTCAGGTTGAGCTGGGCGGGCAGGGAAGAAAATACGTCTAGTGATTTCTGGCAGTATTGCGCCGCCTGCGAGTACCTGGCGCCGGCAAAACACTGTTCGGCGTTGATGAATTCGGCGTCGGCGTCGCTGCCCACTTCAACCTCCTCCAGCTCTTGCAGGGCGTGCAGGGTGGCCTTTTGGGCCAATTCGCCACCAGGCCCCTGGCAAGAGACAATGTTCTTTCTCTTTTGCTGGTAGTCCAACCACCCCTTTATGGCGTACCACAAGGCCGTACACACGACGGCGGAAATCATTAGGGGCACGCGGGTGGGTTTGAGGAAGAGGAGCAGATCGACGGCGGCCAGCAGGCTGCACGCTAGAAAGAGGGCGCCAAACCACAGAGCCAATTTGCGGGCGAGGGTTTGTAATATGGGAAACCAGTGTTCCATAAATTGCGGTTTGACTTAGTCCAGCATTAGGACTACTTTAAAAAATTAATGCTGCACAATATTCACCTATCGGACGATAAGTAAAGATAATGACGACTGGCCTAAAAATCCGCATGGATAATAATCTGCTCAAGCGCAAAAATAATAGTAAGCGCACGGCGGACCGCTGCGGGTTTATACGGCTGAATGGTTGACCAACTGATTTAAAAACTTTTTTCGACCCGCTGCCGAGCCCGCACCGCACGGCAGCGGGCTTTTTTATTGCTGTTTGGACTAGGTTACGGGCGTTTCCTTGGAACGCCCAACAATCAGAGCTAAGTAATACCATGCATACGACCATCATCACTATCCAATACTGTGGACACTTTTTCGATTTTGAGCGGATTTTTGTAAGGTTGAAATTCGTAAGTGATTATTTATCAACAAGGTACAAATTTCAATATATATATGCGCTTAAGCCATTATTTATCAATGGCTTACAAAAAGTGTCCACAGTATTGTATCGAGAACAATAAAAATAGTAAGCGGGATAAGAATGCCCATTATACTCGATGGTGGGGGTGGCCGTAGTACACAAAAACATCCATCCACAACAACCCGCCGTCGAGTTTAACTCGCGGCGGGTTTTCTTTTTGCCCAATAGAAAGGAGGAAAAGATGAACACGGATTACACCCACTACGGTTTTAACCAGCAGCGCTTGGCAAAGAGGGAACGCCTGCTGTCGGAGGATGCGTCCTCCTATCCCTACTCCTTTGCGCAGACCCATACCGTAGGTGAAATCGTTGCCGCGGCAGAGGTGAGCGAGCAGCCCGCCGGACATGCGGGTGCGCACCAGTGGGCGCATCTGGGCGCGGCGCCAGATGGGTCGGGCTCTCTTTTTTGACCTGCGGGACGGCGACGCCAAGATCCAGCTCTATTGCACCCAGCGCAATTTTGCCCAGCGGCAGTGGGAACACCTCAGCCTTTTGGACCTGGGAGACCTCATCGGCGTAAAAGGCGAGGTCTTCCACACCCGCACCGGCGAACTCTCCATTAACGCCGAAGCACTGACCGTATTGGCCAAGGCCGTGGTGCCCATCCCCATCGGCAAGGAAACCGAAGAGCGAGTCTACTATCGGGCCGCCGACGCCGAAACCCGCTACCGCGAGCGCTACCTGCACTGGCTGCTCGACCGCCAAGACCGCCAGCGCGTTTTCAGTCGCAGCCGCATCGTCTCCAGCGTTAGACGCCGCCTCGAAGAAGACGACTTTTTGGAGGTGTCGACGCCCACCATCACGCCGGTCTACGGCGGCGCCGAGGCGCGGCCCTTTGCCACCTGGGTGTGGGCCCTAGACCGCCGCGAGGCCTACCTGCGCATCTCGCCGGAACTGCACCTCAAGCACTATATCATCGCCGGCTTTGAGCGGGTGTTCACCATCTGCCAGAACTTCCGCAACGAGGGCATCGACCGCTCGCACAACCCCGAGTTCACCATGGTCGAATGGTACGAGGCGCTCACCGATTACAGCGCCCAGATGGAGCGCTTTGAGCGGCTGGTGGCAGAGGTGTGCGAAGAAGTATGCGGCTCGACTCAGATCGCCTACCAGGACACCAAATTGGACTTTTCGCCGCCCTGGCGGCGCTTGACCGTGCTCGACGCCTTGCGACAATACGCCCACATCGACGCGACGGCCATGTCCCTGGAAAACCTGTGTGCGGAAATGGACAACCGCGGCATCGAACGCCCCCAAAACATTTCCTGGGGCCACGCCGTCGCCGCCCTCTTTGAAGCCGAGTGCGAGCAACACCTGGTGCAGCCGACCCTGGTCCCCGACCACCCGCTCGCCATCAGCCCCCTGGCCCGAGCCCATCGCCAGGACGGACACCTGGCCGAGCGCTTTGAGGCCTACGTCTGCGGCATAGAATTGGGCAACGCCTATTCCGAGCTCACCGACCCGGTGGAACAATTAGAGCGCCTGACGCAACAGCGCCGGTATCGCCAGCAAGACGACGACTGGGTCGACCACCCGCTCGACGCCGATTTCGTCAAGGCCCTGGGCTGCGGCATGCCGCCGACGGGGGACGTCGGCCTGGGCATCGACCGCCTGGTGTTGCTGCTGACCAACGCACCGAGCATAAGAGACGTAATTGATTTTCCCATGGTCAAGCCACGCGCTCCAGAAGCGCAAAACGGAGAGTGAAGTTTCTCAACAACGCAGAGAATAAAAATGTCTATCACCTAGTCAACCACCACTAACCAGAAAGGACAAAACCATGCATCGCTATCGCACCCACACCTGCGGCGGGTTGCGCCAAAAGCACGCCGGCGTCACCGCCCGCCTCTCGGGCTGGGTCCACCGCAAGCGCGACCACGGCGGCCTGCTCTTTATCGACCTGCGCGACCACTACGGCATCACCCAATTGGTCTTCACCCCAGACGCCACCTGTTACCAACAAGCCGCCGCCCTCAGCCGCGAGTCCGTCGTCACCGTCACCGGCCGGGTGGTGGAGCGCGCCGCCCACACCGTCAACCCGCAAATGCCCACCAGCCAGGTAGAGCTGCGCGCCGAGCAATTGGAGTTGCTCAGCGCCGCCGCTGACCTGCCCTTTGCCGTCGCCGAAGAACTGCCGGTGTTTGAAAACACCCGCCTCACCTACCGCTTCCTATACTTGCGGCGCCAGGGCCTGCACCAGCGCATCGCCCTGCGCTCGCAAGTCATTGCCAGCATCCGCCGCCGCCTTTGCGAAATGGGCTTCAGCGAATACCAAACCCCCATACTCACCAGCACCTCGCCCGAAGGCGCGCGCGACTTCCTGGTGCCCAGCCGCCTGCACCCCGGCGAATTCTACCAACTCGACCTCGAAATGGCCTTTGTCGAACAGGAAGACGTCTTCCAGGTAATCGAAGACCTCTTCGCCGGCCTCTTCGCCGAATTCGGCGTCTGGGAAGCCGCGCCCCCACCCCCTACCCGCGCATCCCCTACGCCGAAGCCATGCGCCGCTACGGCACCGACAAACCCGACCTGCGCTTTGGCCTGGAAATAGAAGACGTCTCCGACCTCTTCGCCGCCGCAGAATTCCGCCTCTTCCGCCAGGCAGTAGAACGAGACGGCGTCGTACGAGCCCTCTGCGCCCCGCAGCTAACTCAACAACCGCGCAGTTTCTTCGACAACTTGAGGAAATACATCGAAGATGAAGGAGGTAAAGGCCTGGCCTACCTTCTCTACGGACAAAAAGAAACACAAGGCCCCATTGCCGCCGCCCTGGGAAAAGAGCTCATCTCACAACTCGGTCAAAGATGCAACGCCGCCCCTGGATCGGCCCTTTTCTTCATCGC
Organism: uncultured bacterium; assembly: GCA_964012055.1. GTDB lineage: Bacteria > Latescibacterota > UBA2968 > UBA8231 > UBA8231 > CAXGRO01. The sequence goes on along the minus strand of CAXGRO010000474.1, from coordinate 386 downwards.
CGACACCGCCCCCAAAGCCGCCCACCTGGCCGGCAAATTGCGCCTCCACCTGGCCGACCAGCTCAACCTGCGCCAACAAAACGTCTATCGCTTCTGCTGGATAGTCGACTTCCCCCTCTACGAGTGGAGCGAAGACCACCACCGCCTGGAATTCTCCCACAACCCCTTCTCCATGCCCCAGGGTGGCATGGCCGCCCTGGAAACTCAGCCCCCCCTGGAAATCCTGGCCCACCAGTACGACATCGTCTGCAACGGCCTGGAACCCAGACGGCACGACCTCACAGCTATATCAGAGAAGTAACTCCCCTCAAACGGTAAGTACAACTTGCTCGCGCCGACGGTCTGCGGATAGAGGACGGCGCCCCAAGGACAACAAGTCGATCCCC
>CAXGRO010000473.1:0-4914 GCA_964012055.1 uncultured bacterium | reverse complement strand
CGAGGGACTCACAAAGCGCCAGAGGCAAAACCCCCTACCGGACCGTCCCCGACCAAGCAAACGCAATAATTTCACCCCTCCCCCGGCATCCGCGCCCTGGCCACGCCAATCATACTGTCGCGCGTGACCAACTCAGCCAGCGCTTCTTCGTCCATATGCTCGGTTTCGGGCGGCCGCTGCGGCACTACCATATAACGCATATCGGCCGTACTGTCGTACACCCGCACCCCGATCTCCGGTGCGAGTTCCAGGCCAAATTCGGTCAGTACGTCGCGCGGGTCTTTGACCGTGCGCGAGCGATAGGCCAGACTCTTATACCAGGCCGGCGACAGCCCCAACAAACCCGTGGGGTAGCAGGAGCACAGGGTGCAGACGATGACGTTGTGCACTGCGTCGGTATTTTCGACGGCGACCAGGGCGGGCGCGTCGGCCTGATAATCGAAGATTTCGGCGACGGCGTCTTTGGCGTTGGCCAACAGGCGGGCTTTAAATTGGGGGTCGGTCCAGGCGCGGGCGACCACGGTGGCGCCCAGGGCTGGGGTGCGCGAGTCGATGACCTCGACCTGGCGGCGAATGTCGTCGGCGGCAATGAGTCCTTTTTCGACCAGCAGGGCCTGAATGGCGGCGCTGCGGCGGCCGTGATAGGTATGCTCGGAGGCGTCGTCGGGGGGCGGTTGGTGGTCGTGATCGTGGTTGTGATCGTGGTCGTCCATGAGATCTTCTCAGATGGTTTCCAGCCAGTGGCCGTAGAGGTCAATGAAGAGGCGGTCGTTGGGTGTTGAATAACCGTTCCACAATTGGCTCTGGTCGAAGCTGACCAGGTAGAGATGTTGCTCGGGCAGGCCATCGCCGTCGTGAGCGTGCGACTCGGGGTTGAGGAAAGCGCCGTGCACGGCTTCGATTACGCCGGTGTGTCCCTTGATGTAAGCGGGCGTGCGGCAGTGCCCCGGCGCCGTGTGAGTTTTGACCCGGACGCGGTCGCCCGGTTTTAAGTGGGCCGCCATTTTATGCTTGCGGATCGGGTTTCATCGCAGCGTCGATTTGCTCGGGAGTGAGCACGCCCTTTTCGACGAGCAGGGCTTCGATGGAGGTGATCCAGCGGCCGTAATAGCCGATCGCCTCGTATTGCTCGGGCTCGATGGCCTCAATGGCGCGGCGGAATTCGTCGAGGTTGATGTGGCCGTGGCGCACCAGGACCATCATGAGGGCGTGGGTGTTTTTCTCCCACATCGAGTACTCGTGTTCGCTGCGGTCTATGGGGCCGGCATCCCAGCCGCCCCGGTCGTGGACCTGCGGCATGGCGGGTTCGTGTTGATCGGATATCATTTTTATTGCTGAGTTTGGTTTAGGGGGCTATATCGACGTTTCACTTTTGCTGTTGCGGCTGCTGCCAGGGAACGGCACCCAGCGCCATTGCGTTTTTTAGACTGGCGAGCCAGACCGGCCAAAACCAGTCTGTATTGCTTGCGGCCGGTAGAAATTTTATATCGACGGGATATTTTTTATTGCCGTCGATTTCGTCCTGGAGGTATTTCTCTATTGCCGAGAAGGGAATCCACGCATAAGGACCTCTCTCGTTGTAAGCGAGTTCGTTGTCGGGCGGACGATTGTTACCCACGCGTTGTGGGGGGGCGAAAGGGATTTCGATAAAATACGAGGCGAAACCAATGTCGTCTATTGCAGGGGTGTGGTGCTCAATACTTTTTAATAGGTCGCGTTGCAGAAAAAACCCTCGCGTTTCTTCCTCGGTCTCGCGGGTGGCCGTTTGCGCCGGGCTTTCGCCGTCTTGCGGTCCGCCGCCAAATGACGCCCAGCCTCTGGAGGCCGCCCTGCCGGCGTGGTCGGCGAGCAGCAGGTAGGTTTCGTCGCCGGATTTAAAATATAAAACAGTCCCGGCCGGGCGTTCCGCAGGGGTGGCGGGGCAAAAGGTTAGGAGTAGTGCAAAAGCTATAAATATATGCTTGTGCAAGTCGATCTCTACATCAATAGTAGAATTAAAGGGTGGCTTTTGATACTTTTCCCTTCCTCATACAGAAATTAATAAAGGTCCCCTTTAGGTACGGGATCAAGTTACTTCTTAGAATGCAATTGTGCCTTGACAGGGTTCGACCAGAGAGGTAAAGTGCCAAATGAGATCATTTATCGGGAAATTTTCTATGCCTACTAGAAAGCTCACCATTAATTATCCCGACGATTTGCTGGTTGCTTTGGGCACCACCGTCGAACAGTTCGAGTCTGAAGCGCGGCTAGCCCTGGCCGCTAAATTTTATGAAATGGGGCGACTTTCTTCGGGCAAGGCGGCGCAACTAGCAGGTGTGAAGCGCGTTGCTTTTCTGGCGCATTTGCACCTCCTGAAGATTTCCGTCCTCGATCTTGATGAGGAAGAGATGGCGGAAGAAGCGCGCTATGCCCGAGGAGAATGAGCCCGTAGTTGTAAACACCGGGCCGCTCATCGCCCTCAACGCCTGCCAACAAATCGACCTCCTACCTCTGCTGCACAGCCCCGTAATAGCTCCTCAAGAAGTGATCAGTGAACTCGAACACGGCCGCAATGTAGATTGCGTTGAATTCATCATACCGCAGTGGCTCGATGTCCGTTCTCTTTCTCACCCCTATAGAGAAATGAATTTTGCAGATGGAGCGCTATAGGTGCTCTATCGCAGCGGCGGGCTTGGTCTGTCAATTGCGAAAAGGTCTAAAATAGGTTGAGCGTATCTATAAACTCCTGTTGAGTCGTCAGTGGCCCAATCCATTCACTATCCTTACAGACTGCGCCCTATTTCCCTCCATATAGATCTGCCCTTCGGAAGTACAATCCCTGCCCCGGGCATCAGGTACAAACTGCGGCTCCTCATTCACATATATCCAAAACTCACCAATATCCTTCTCGCCATTATCGTAAATACACTTCCCGATTTCGGCCAGAGATTCCCCTACGGCCCTGTGGATCTCTTCATAGGTTTTACTACTCTAACGCTTTTAACTCCTTATCCAACTCTTCAAAAGCTTGTGTGGCACGAAAGCGAGTATACAGATTCTTATTTTCTCGAATTTCTTGCATTAACTGACGATTCGCCTCACCAATGGGAAGACTCATCAACACATAAGCCCGGTATATCCCACTCTCCGCTAACACCTTACTCTCAACCACCCGAGACCCGTTTAAGGTTTGACTCGTCACTGATTTGGTCACCGAAGTAAACTGCTGCAGTAGCTCCGAATCGTCACCTTCGGTCATTTCGCACCAAATCCGCGCGACGCTACTCGATCGATCTCGACACCCTGGTTACTTGAACGGCACGGGAATGGTATCACCGTGCCAGGGAAAGGCATAGCTCGGTGGGTTTGCGAATCGTCGCATTCCGGCGTTAACTCGAACAGCGGTTGATGGCGGAAGTTCCACGGCGAAGTACTTCCCATCGATGGCTACCGTCTGTTCGCTTTCGCCTTCACCGTGCCGCACGTGGGTGAACTCGTGCTCCCCGAAGGCTCCGGCCTGCACGATCAGGTTTCGTGTTTCGTGCCGGTTGGTATTCACCAGCTGGACACCCACAGAATCAGCCGTCAACTCATCGACCAACGCAGCGACGTCCGGTGGCAGGCCCGGGCGCACGCGATCCCGGTCATAGTAACGCACGGTGGCGCGCAGCATCCCACCATGATACATGTACTGCGGTGAACCAAACATCACCTGGGTCAGCACCTTGGTGAAGACCGCGTTGACCGGTTCCTGATTGTCCTTGATGATTTCGGGCACTGTGCGCGCGTCGGCTTCCATCGTGTGATACGCCTCCAGTGCTTGTTGATACTGTAAGCCCAGCGCCTTCTCGGGCCAATCCGGATTCTGCCCATCGTAGTACTGGAAGCGGCTGTACTCAGTGAACCACTCGGCCCTCACTGCCCCGATCTCTTCCTTGTTCCAGTCGCGATCCTTGTCCCCGTCGCGAACGCGGACGATGATATCGTAGTCCTCACTGGACATCGAGGCGTGGTAGAGGTGGGCCAGCTCGTAGATCCGCAGTTTCGTCGTGGCGGTAGTCTCCCCCTCGCAGTCGTAGACGAAGCCGTCCGGTGTCGCTCTGCAGGGGACCATCAGGCGGCCGTCCTCGCCGGTGATCGAATGGTCCAGAAGCATCTTGACCTGCGAGCGCAGCAGGTCGAGGTAGCCCATGTCTCCCGTCAATAACAGAGCACACTCGGACGCCACGGCGATAGAATGGAAGATGTGGCTCCAGCCATAGGCGCTGTTCCAGCCGTAGAGCGAGCCCCACCAGACGCCGTCGCGATGCTCACCAGGCTTGCCGGTCGGGCCGACATTGTCGGGGATAATACCATTGTTCTGTTTGATGCGGTCCATCCATGCTTCGACGTAGTCACACACCCAACGTTTGTATTTCTCATCGCCGGTGTAGAGATAGGCGTTTGTCACCAGGCCGGTGGCGGCCAGGTTGGCGGCAGAATCGCCATCCAGAACGACCTTGTTGAACAGACCGACAATCTCATCCGCTCGCTTCGGGTCCTCCCACCAGCCTAGTTCCAGATCTTTGACCGCGGGATAGATGGACGCGCGCCGCCCCATCGGCTGGGGAGCCCAGCTGGGCGATGTGGAGTTACCACCATGCAGGAAGCTCTTGACCTGGTCGAGGGTTGCGCTGTGGTAGGAGCCCTGGCTGCCGTGCATGGGAGAGCGAATGATTTTGTGCTCGGCGTCCCAGATCGGCGACTCGGGATCCTCCCCGAGGAACATGTCGGCGAACCTTCTCGCCCGGCGCGCGTTCTCCGATATGGTCGGGTCCCCAAGCGCCAGGTCGTAGAAACCCATGTTCCCTTCACCCATGTGATGCCACTCGGCGTCACCGGGGTGGACGATGCTGAAGTACTCGTTGTGGATGTTGTGCTTCAGTCTGTTCGGGG
>CAXGRO010000472.1:0-4918 GCA_964012055.1 uncultured bacterium | reverse complement strand
GACTATAAACAGGTGGCTTCGCTGGCCCGTTCGATGATTTGCGATTGGGGCATGAACGAAGAATTGGGGCCGCTTTCACTGGGGGGGGACGACGACGAGGTGTTCCTGGGCAAAGAATTTGCCCGCACGCGCAACGTAAGCGAGCAAACGGCCCAAGCCATCGACGCGGAAATCCGCAAATTAGTACTGCAGGCCGAGCAGACGGCCAGCCATTTGCTCAAAGAGAATCGCGACCAATTGGATGCCCTGGCTCGAGCCTTGCTCGAATACGAAATTCTCGACGATAGCGAGATAGATAAAATTCTGGCGGAAAAGCCTTTAGAAAGGGCAAACGGCCGCGCCGCAGAAACGGCCGTATCGCCAGATGCAGCCGAGGCGGAAGGGGCGGAAGGGACGGAAACAGAGGATTCATGATCTGGCAGTTGGGGGAACGCCGCCTGGATTTTAATCAGCGCGTGCAGATCATGGGCATCCTCAACGCTACCCCAGATTCTTTTTACGATGGGGGGCGCTACCAAAAGTTGAATGCAGCGCTCGAGCGCGCCCTGGAGATGGCGGAAGAAGGCGCCGATCTTATTGATGTGGGCGGCGAATCGTCGCGCCCCCCCGTGTACGGCAAAGCTGTAGAGGTTACTGTCGAGGAGGAGTGCGACCGCGTAATACCGGTGATCGAAGGCGTGCGGCGCTTTAGTCAGGTGCCCATTTCGGTGGATACGACCAAGGCTGTCGTGGCGCGGCAGGCGTTGCAGGCCGGCGCCGATATTGTCAACGACATAAGCGCCATGCAGCAAGACGAAGGCATGGCGCGCGTGGTGGCCGCCAGCGGCGCCCCCATCATTTTGATGCACCGGCGGGGTACCTCGGCCACTATGCAAGACAATACCCACTACGACGACCTCTTGGGCGATATTGAACGGTTTCTCCAGGAGCGCATCGCCAGTGCTCGGGAGGCCGGGGTGGCGCCCGAGCGCATTGCAATAGATCCGGGGTTGGGTTTCGGCAAGTCGATCGGCGGCAATTTACAGATAGTGCGTCATTTAGGCCGGTTTATCGGCCTGGGGTATCCGGTCTTGCTGGGCGCTTCGCGCAAATCGTTCATATGGAAAACCTTGGAGGGCACGCCCGCAGACGGCCTGGAAGGCAGCTTGGCCGTGGCGGTGTTAGGCGCCCAAGCCGGTGTGCACATGTTGCGGGTACACGATGTGCGCCAGACTGTGAACGTCGTGCGCATGACCCAAGCGATCGCAAAATCATAATTCCGGGCTAACAATCGTGCTGGAAGAAAAGCTTACCTTATTTCATCTCTTTGGATTCATTCCTTTCTCCGTCATTTCCGTCTTCGACATCCTCATCGTCGCTTTTATTTTTTACCGCATTATGACGCTGATTCGCGGGACTCCGGCCGCGCAGATCCTGGTGGGCATGTTTGTGGCGGTTACTGTGGCGATCGCCGCCACCGGGTTAAAGATGGAGGCGCTGGGCTTTTTGCTGGAGCAGGTGCGTTCCATTCTATTAATTATGCTGGTGATTCTCTTCCAACCCGAACTGCGGCGCATGTTGTCGGTGTTGGGGCAAAGCCCGGTTTTGCGCTGGTTTTACAAAACGCAGCCGACCGAATTTATCGACGATCTGGTAGCGGGCGTTGAGCAATTGGCAAATATGGGTTACGGCGCTCTCATTGTGCTGGCGCGCGAAGTGGGTTTGGGGTCCATTGTGGCCACCGGGGTGGAGGTCAATGCGCGCGTTTCGGCCGATTTGCTCACTACCATTTTTACGCCGCGCTCGCCGCTGCACGACCAGGCCGTGGTGGTGCAGGGCGAAGTTTTAGTGGCGGCGCGTTGTACCTTGCCTTTGGCCGACGATGTGGAAGACCAGCGACTGGGTACCCGGCACCGGGCGGCGCTGGGGTTGTCGCAGGAGTCGGATGCGGTGACCGTGGTCGTTTCGGAGGAAAATCGCTCCATTTCTCTCGCCGTAGGGGGCGTGTTGGTCAGTGGTCTGGACAGCCGCGAATTAAAACAGCGCCTCGTTGAATCGATGACCCCGCGCAGCGGCGACAAGCCACTTACTGCAACGGAAGAAGAGGAAGAATAAGGGTGTCTCTCGCCCTCTTGACAGAGGGCGTAATGTGCCGTACATTTGAATCTTTATTCAAAATAAAGAATAATTATTAGTTAGTCTATGCGAAGCAAACAGGGGCGCCAGGCCCGTATCCGCGAGTTGATCCAAGCGGAAACCATTGATACACACGAGAAGTTGGCAGAGGCATTGCAGGGGCAGAACATAGCCGTCAGCCAGTCCACCTTGTCCAAGGATTTGCGCGAGTTGGGGGTCGTGCGCATCCCTTTGCCGGACGGCGGTTTTCGCTACACCTTGCCGGAAACGGGCGGCACGCTGCGCGACCAACATATTCTCGAGCGCGAATTGCAAGATTATTTTATTGGCGCCGAAGTGGCGCAAAATCTGGTTGTGGCAAAAACGCTGTCGGGCCACGCTCAAAGCGTGTGCGAGGCGATCGACCGCATTGGTTGGCCAGAAATAGTGGGCACGATAGCCGGCGAAAATACCATTTTCATTGCCGTGCGCACGGCGGCGGATGCCGCTCTTTTAATACAGCGCATGAGCGAAATTAGTGGGGAAGCTTAAAGCGCGGTAGCTTTGTATGGACACACTGCAAACCTATATAGATAAGGCCGCCGTATTAATTGAGGCCCTGCCCTATATCCAGTCTTTTCGCGGCAAGGTGGTGGTGGTCAAATACGGGGGCAGTACCATAGGCGGTAACAGCGCGGGCGACACTGTGCTCAAAGATCTGGTTTTTATGGAAATTGTCGGCATGAAGCCGGTGATTGTGCACGGCGGCGGCCCGGCCATCAATCGCCGATTGGAAGAGCAGGGGGTGGAAACACAGCGGGTTAACGGCCTGCGAATAACCGACGCAGAGACTATGAAGGTGGTGGAAGAGACGCTTTTTGGCGAGGTCAACGCCGGACTGGTAGAAGAGATCAATCAACTGGGCGGGCACGCCGTGGGGCTGTCGGCCAAAGAGGCCGATGTCATGCACGTGCGCCAACATCTGGCTTCCACACCGGAGGGGCCGGTCGATATTGGTTTTGTGGGCGATGTGGAACATATTGACGCGCGGCCGGTGACCGATTTGATTGATGCGGGTTTAATACCGGTCATTGCCCCAATTGGGCGCGGGCCCCAAGGCGAGAGCTACAATGTAAATGCCGATACCGCGGCCGGCGAAATTGCCGCAGCGCTGCGCTCCGAAAAACTGGTTTTTCTCACCGACGTAAAAGGCATTATGCGCGACCCGGCCGTCGAGAACAGCTTATTGTCGACGGTCCACGTAAAGGAAGTAGACGATTTGGTCGCAGACGGCATAATCGATGGGGGCATGATTCCCAAGGTAGAAGCCTGCGTAAAGGCGGTTAAAGGCGGGGTGCGCAAAACGCACGTAATTGACGGTCGCGTCTCCCATTCGATGTTGTTGGAGTTTTTCACAGACGAAGGTATAGGTACTCAAATCGTCCAATAGGACGGAGGTTAACAATGCGGACAGCGGACATCATAGCCCAGGAACAACAATACATTTTGCAGACGTACGGCCGGCCCGAATTTGTTTTGGAACGGGGTAACGGGGTCTATCTCTTCGACATGGATGGCAACCGCTACCTCGATTTTGTCAGCGGGCTGGCGGTGAACGCCCTGGGCTACGGCGACTACGACGTGCTCAAGGCCATTGAGGAACAGGCGGCGCAATTGATGCACGTCTCCAATCTCTACCACACGATTCCCTCCACTTTATTGGCCAAACAATTGGCGGAGACCTCTTTTGCCGACCGCGTGTTCTTCTGCAACAGCGGCACCGAGGCCTGGGAGGCGACACTCAAGTTTTGTCGCAAATGGGGCAATACCACTTTCGACAACCCCAAAAATCGCCTCATCGCCTTTAACGATTCTTTCCACGGCCGCACCTATGGGTCCATTTCCACCACCGGCCAGCCCAAGTACCACCAGGGATTTGAGCCGCTGCTGCCGGGCGTTGATTTTGCCGATTTTAACGATCTGTCTTCGGTGGAGAAGTTGGTTGCCGACGATACCTGTGCCATTCTGATTGAGCCGATCCAGGCTGAGGGGGGGATTCACGTGGCCGACCAGGCGTTTCTCGAGGGCCTGCGGGCGCTGTGCGACGAGCGCCAGATGTTGCTGGTTTTTGACGAAATTCAGGTAGGGCTGGGGCGCACGGGGTCGCTGTGGGCACACCAGCAGTACAATGTGGAGCCCGATATCATGACGCTGGCCAAGGCCCTGGGCGGCGGTTTGCCCATTGGCGTGGCGCTATTGCGCCAGAAGGTGGCCGACGCCATTCAGGCCGGCGACCACGCCGCTACGTTTGGCGCCAATCCGGTGGCCTGTGCGGCGGCGTTGCAGGTGTTTGGCAAACTCAATTCCGACGGGTTTATAGAGGGCATCAAAGAGAAGGGCGATTACTTGCGCACCCGGTTGGAGAAGTTGATGGAGCGGTTTTCCGATGATATTGTGGAGATTCGCGGGCGGGGGTTGATTGCCGGGACGGTGACGACGCGGCCGGCGGCCGATTTTTTGGTGCCTTTTAGGGAACGCGATATTTTGGTGGCTACGGCGGGGGCGAATGTGGTGCGGTTTTTGCCGCCGCTTATTGTGGGTCAGGAGAGGATTGATGAGGTGGTGGATGTGTTTGATGAGATTTTGCGGCAAGGTATTGAGTGATATAAAGTAGATCTTTGGTTGAGGGGATATAATGGGTGTTTGCCTATAACGCGAATTGGGGGCGGCCTCTCGCTCATGACGCCCAATTCTTAGAGTTGGCGGTCTTCGGCTCCTGCCGGGCTCCGATTTCAATTCCTCTGTCCGCTGTCCTCGTATAATA
>CAXGRO010000471.1:0-4920 GCA_964012055.1 uncultured bacterium | reverse complement strand
CCGTCGATTTGATGGAAACGTATTTTGACATGTACCGGGCGCAGTTGGATGACTGCAAGAAGGCGGCGGCGCAGCGCTGGGGAGCTGGGGGGGCTTTTTATCCCGAGACGACGCCGTTTGACGGGCCCGCCATTTTGCCGGACGACGTGGCCGCGGAATACCGCGATTTGTATCTGCAGAAAAAGAGCAATTTGCAGCTTTCCGAGCGCGCCCGCGCCCTGGGCTTGTACGATTCCAGCTTGCGGGTGTTGGCCAAGTCGGTCGCCGAGCTGGACGGGGGGTGTTATACCTGGATTAGCCATGTGGCGTCATCGGGCTCGGAACTGGCGATTCAGGCGTGGTGGCGCTACCGCTATACGGGCGATGTGGAATGGCTGCGCAGTCACGCCTATCCCATGCTGCGCGAGACCGTGGAGTTCTACCGGCACATAGTGGAGAAGGGGGAGGACGGGTACTACCACATTTACGGCACCAATGTGCACGAGGATTTTTGGGGGGCCAACGATGGTATTATGGACTTGGCGGCCATTAGGGGGACGGTGCCGCTGGCGCTGCGCGCGGCCGAGGTTTTGGGGGTGGACGAAGATCTCTGCGAGAGGTGGCGCGACTTGCTCGATCACTTGGCGCCCTATGCAATGGGCAACGAGCCGCAGGCGCAAGCGTTGACGGGCGGAGTGCTGGCCGACGACGTGTGGGCAGCGGGGCATAAGGGGGCGGTGGACGGGCAGCGCAATCCCGAGGACGTATGGCTGAACCCGGTCTTTCCGTTTGAGGACTGGACTTTGGAAACGCGCGATGCGGCGGTGGACGGCATAGTGCAAAAACTGGTGGATCTGGCGCCGCGCATGCAGTCGATCTTGCGCGGCGACGAATGCAATACGGCCATTCGCACGCCCATCGCCTGGGTAAGGGCGGGGCGGGGAGAGGAATTGCCGGTTATTGTGGGGAGCTATTACAACGCCTTTGCGCCACTGGTGAACGGCTGGAGTCTCTTTGAAGGGGCGAATCAGGCGCATTCCATTGAGCCGCTGGGCTGTATCAGCATGATTTTACAGGACGGGTTGCTGCAGAGCGTGGCGGCGCATCCGGGAGACGACGAGATCATCTGTGTTTTGCCGGCGTGGCCGCGGCAGTGGGAGGCGTCCTTTCGCCTGCTGGCGCGCGGCGGTTTTGTGGTGACTGCGGCGGTGGCACAGGGGGAAGTGGCGTTTGTCGAGATCGAATCGCGTTTGGGCGAGTCGTGCCGCTTGCGCAATCCCTGGGGTGGGCAGTGTGCAGTTGGCAAGGTGGGAGGTGAAGTGTCAACGCTGGAAGGTGATATTCTTTGCTTTGACACTGAAGTGGGTAGGTGCTACCGTATATTGCCCGCCGGCCAACCTGAGCCAGAGCAGCGGCAGATTGTGCCGGAAGCCGGGGATGAGACCGCGTCGTATACCCTGACGACGCCAGAGGGAAGGACTTTGGAGGGGGCTCTTGGTCGGGGCCGTTGAGGTATAGTAAGTAGTACAGGGATGCACCTCATGTCTAAACAGACGAGTCGATATGGAATATAGAATGTTGGGAAGAACCGGCATTCGCGTTCCCTTGTTGAGCATGGGGACCGGGGGGTATAAATGTTTGGGGCAGCGGGCGGAGTCGCCGTACTCAGAGTCGGAAATTCTCGCTTTATTGCGCAGCGCCTTTGATATGGGTCTGACGTTTTTTGACACGGGGCCCGGCTACCAGGATAGTGAGGTATTCCTGGGCAAATTTTTTAAGGAAATTCCGCGCGACCAATTTGCCGTGTCCACCAAACTGGGGCTGATAGACGACCGCGAGAAGCGGTCTTCGCCGGTAGCCAGCGCCGCCGAGATTGTCGAGGCGGTCGAAACCAGTTTGCGGCGCATGCAAATTGATGCGGTTGACCTTTTCTTGATGGCGAGTACCGATGTGAACGCCGTCGATATGGTAATCAACGAACAAATGCCGGTGCTGGAAAAGCTCAAAGAACAGGGCAAGATTCGCTTTATTGGTTCGAGTGAGATCAGCGGCGCCGACGGGGCGCATTTGTGGTTGCAGGCGGCCTTGCAGCACGACTTTATCGACGCGGTGATGGTGGGGCATAATATGCTCAACCAATCGGCGCAGAAGACCGTTTTTCCGACTTGTTTGGAGCGGGATCTGGGGGCGATAAATATTTACACGGTGCGCCAGGTGTTTAACGACGGGCAGCGCATTCGCCAGGTGGTGGCCGAGTTGCAAGAGCGCGGCGTATTGGCCGACGAGGTCGATGCAGAAGATCCGTTCGGCTGGCTATTGCGGGACGGCGATGTTTCATCGACTGTGGAAGCGGCCTACCGCCATGCGGCGTATACGCCGGGTGTTTCCACGGTGGTTTGCGGCAGCATTAGTGCCGACAAGATTCGGCAGAATATCCAGTGGGTGGAGAAGGGGCCGCTGGCGGCGGAGGATCTGCAACGCCTTCAGGCGTTGTTTGGGGGCAACGACGAGGTGGTGGGGAATTAAAGATTTACCGCTTGTGATTTACCGGGGGATGTGCCCTAGGTCTTCAAAATATAGAAACGAAATATCGTAGAATATACGAAATATCGGATGGAGGAATATAAATGAGAGGTCCCAAACTGCCTTATCGCTACGACCATTACACCTGGCCGGAATTGCGCGATCTAGTAGAAAAGCAGCCCGTGGTCGTTTTGCCCGTGGGGTCGACGGAGGACCACGGACATCACTTGCCTTTGGACGTGGACACGTTTGTGGTCAGCAGTATCTGCGAAGAGGCTGCGCGCCGCATTCCCGACGAGGTGCTGGTGTTGCCGGAACTGGCTTACGGGTTTGAAGACCACCACATGGATTTTCCCGGCACCATTACCATCCGCGACGACCATTTGCTCGATTTTGTGGTGGACATAACTACCAGCGTGGCGCATCACGGCTTTCGCAAAATTCTCATCGTCAACGGCCACGGATCCAACGCGCCCATTTTGGAGATGGCGGCGCGGCGCACGGTGGTGCAAACCGAGGCGCACTGCGGTTTTGTCAACGGCGGGGTGGGGGTGCCGTTGGAGGAGATTTGCGAGTCGGATATGATGTCGCACGCCGACGAGAGCGAGACGTCTATTTACCTCTATTTAAATGCGGCGGCGGTGCAGTTGGAGAAGGCAGTGGCCGAGGTGAAAGCGCCGGTGACGCGGTATTATTGGCGCGGCTGGGTGCGGGGCAAGGGGAGTGCGCCGTTGCGCATGATGGACCAGTGGTCGCGGATATCGAATACGGGGGTGATTGGTGATCCTACGGTGGCGACGGCGGAGAAGGGGGAGCGGATTTTTGAGAGCGCGGCGGTGGGGCTGGCGGAGTTGATTTGCGAATTTAGGCGGGTGGAGATTGAGGAGCGGGTGGACAGGCATTGACGGGATGAGTGTGAACGCTCAACCGACAGTTGTATTTAGAATCGTGGAGAGTATCTGTGGACGAGGTCGGTAAAGACGGCGCCATAAGAATTGTGGTAGAAACCGTCCGGGTCGAAGGCAGCGGGGCTTTGCTTTTGACTGGGCCTTAGCGGCCGAAGAACGTAATTCGTTTCCGGACGCGTACCTATTTCACGAGTTTTACTATTTGGTCGATTCCCTCGAACGAGGCGATTTCGATTACATCAAAAGGATGGACGCGCGACTTAACAGCTGGCGCAATGGGGCATTTGCAATACTTGCCGACGCAGCGTCGCAATAGGTTAAAAAACGCTAAACATACTGGAGCACTGGATGACAGTAACAGAAGCACAGATGAATTGGGATTTGAAGAGTTATTTTCCGGCCTTTAATGGGCCGGAAATGGAGGACTTTAAGGAGCAACTACAGCAGGACGTTGCCGCTTTGCAAGAGCGAGCGGCGAGCCTGGCGGCTCTAGATTCGGACAACGCGGCGCAGTGGGAGGAGTTTATCGTAGATTACGAAGATGCAGTACAGCGTTCCTCTCATCTGGGTTCGTACGTGGGCTGTCTATCGTCGGCCGATGCGCGCAGCGAGGACTACAAGAGGGAAGAAGCGGCGTTGGCGCAAATGGAGGCGGAGTGGGAAAAGCTGGAAGTCGAGTTGCTGCGCGGGGTGCGCGAAGTGGGCGATGAGGTCTTTGAAGCTTTCTGTGCCCGCCCTGCGCTGCAAGGGTGCGAGCACTTCCTGCGGCGCCAGCGCCAGGCGGCGCAGCGCACCATGACGGTGGAAAAGGAGGTGTTGGCCGCCGAATTGGGGGTGGACGGCATAGGTGCCTGGGGCCGGCTCTACGACACGGTATCGGGCAAGTTGGAGTTCGACATGGAATATCCGGACGGGCGCTGCGAGCGCTTGCCTATATCGCAGCGGCGCTCGCTGATGCAAGACGCAGACCGCCGGGTGCGCCGGGGGGCCTTTGAGGGCGGTAACGTCGCCTGGCAGGGCGTGGAAAACGTGACGGCCGCCGCCCTCAACGCTTTGTCGGGCACGCGGCTGAGTCTCAATCGCCACCGGGGTGTCGACCACTTTCTCGACGTCGCTTTATTCCAGGCGGCGATTAAAAGAGAGACCTTGGAGGCCATGTTTGCCGCCATCTATCGGGAGGTCGAACTGGCGCGCCGCATCTTGCGTCTCAAGGCGCAGGCTATGCAGACTGCGGGCGTGGCTTGGTACGATTTAGAGGCGCCGCTGCCTTTGTCCGATCAGGAGAAGCTGTCGTGGGAACAGGGCAGAGGTTTGGTGGAGCAATCGTTCAGTAGAGCCTACCCGGATTTGGGCGCGTTTGTGCGCCAGACCTACGAGAAGGAGTGGATCGAATGGGAACCGCGCCCCGGCAAGCGGTCGGGCGCTTTTTGCACCGGCTCCCTTTTAAATAAAGAGTCGCGCATTTTTATGACGTACAACAGCACCATGGGCGACGTGCGCACTCTGGCGC
>CAXGRO010000470.1:0-4937 GCA_964012055.1 uncultured bacterium | reverse complement strand
CGGCACCACGGCGTGGCGGGCGCATTGGCAGCGCCGCACCACCATTCAGTTTATGGGGTCGGCCAATGTGGCGCTAGCGCCGGGCAAAAAGGAAGTGGGGTGGCGCTGGAGTACGGCGCCGGACAATCCGGCCAACAAAAAGGCGAAGAGCGCGCAATAGCCATATTGAGGTCGTGCAGAAAGAATCCGCTTTAGGTGGCCAGCGGCGGCCCTCCCGGAATTGTAATAGAGGATGGCTCTGTTTGAGCGGCGGCGCGCCGGGCGGTGAATGTTGCCGTTAAGTATTCTCCCAAAAAAATAGATCCGCTAATAGTATCACCCGCAACGCTGCCCGAAAACAGGAAGGGAACAGAGTCTCCCGGCCGCTGCACTGCGCTTTTTAGTTTTACCTGATCGCCTTCGAGCAGGCCCGCCACTTGCTGGGTGGAAAAATCGCTTTGGTGCGCTCCCCTGAGCCCGTCGTTCTCTTGCTGCAGAAATAATTGGTGCCGGCTGGTGCTGGTAAAAAAATCGACGGCCAGATCCCACAGGCCGCTGATGTCGGTGGCTGCGGGTGTGTGCTCGGTAGATTTTGGGCTGCGTTGTTGCGCGAGGATCTGGTGGACGCGCTCGGCGACTACGGTTTCGTTGCCCGGTTGCATTTGGTTGGGCGCGATGGTGATGCACGTTTTGCCGTCTTCGCTGCCGCTGCCCACGGCAATTCTGGGTTTGTTGCGGGCAAAATCTTCGGCGACTTCTTCGCCGCTGATGTGCAGCGCCGCAGGGTCCCAGTAGATCGACAGGATGGGGGCGCGGTTGGACAGGCCGGTGCGCTCGGTGATTTGGGTGGTGACGCCGTCTATCTGGGTCACTCGTTGGGCGATGGCGTCGAGCAGGGCGAGCCAGGCCTGCCACTCTGCGTCGTGGTCTCGCGTTATCCAGGTTTCCACCGCAGCCAGCATGCCCATAATTTCTTCCTTGCCAATTTTATTGTCGCGCCCCGGCCCGTGGTGCGGCGAGCTGGCCTGCCAGGCCGACTGCAGCAGGGCTTTTTGGCCCAGCACCAGACCGGCGCATTGCGGCCCGCACAGCGCCTTGCCGCCGCTGTAGGCGACGACGGTGGCGCCGCGCTCCAGGTGGACATTGGGGATGGTGAGGTTTTCGGCGGCGGCGTCGGCCAAAATGGGAACGGCGTCTGGTTTGGCCAGCTCGGCAACGACTTCCAAGGAGAGCGGTTGGCCGGCGGCCGAGCCTTCGCCGGTGGTCAGGTAGATCATGGCGGTGCGGGGGTTGATGGCGCGTTTGAGTTCGTCGGGCGTTTCCACCATGATGACTTCTACTCCCATGCTGCGCACGGCGTGGTCGTAGGCGTTGCGGGCGTATTTGGGGATGATGACCTGGGTTTTGTCGAAGCCCGTCAGGTTGGGGATGCGGATGAGTTTTTCGGGATTGCCGCCGGTGACGCAAGCGGCGGTGACGTGTTTTATGCCGGCAGCGCAGCCCGCCGGAATCATGCCCCACTCGGCGCCGGTGAGGTCGGCCAAGCGCTGGCCGACGGCGGCGGCCAGTTCGTCGTACTGGACAAAATAGCCGGACGCCGCGTCCATGGCCGCCAGCACTTCGGGACGCTCTACCGAACCGCCGATGATGGTGAAGGTACCGCGGCAATTGATGATGGGCTCGACGCCGATGGCCTGGTAGATATTCTGCCCGGCGTCGTCTGGGTTTTCTAGAAAGGGCAGGACTGAAAGGTTCTTATGCGCGTCTTTGTGTTCCACAATAACCTCTTTTGAGATTTTCCCAGCCGCCGCCAGACAAAGTAGATCAGGGCAGCGTCGAGACCGGGGAGCTGTGTTGAGGTGTCGTTGTTCTAGCTGCTAAAAGTAGGGTGAAAAAGACGCGACGCCAATCCTTCCCCTCCTGGCACAGATATTGCGAGTTTTCAGCCAAGTGCGTCGCCGCTGCCTATTGCAGACCAGCGACAGCACCCGGCGCGGGGCGATTTCCCCCGGTCCACTGCCGCAATCTGGGGCGTCGGCGTCTCAATTGTTTTGGCACCTGGGTCGCATGCGTCCCCCCGGCGGGACAAGCGCAGGTCGCTGTACTGCCTAGGTTGTTGCCGCGGCGGGCGCGCACATCAATTTTCGCAGGCGCTGCGCGACCTGGCCGCCTGCGACGGTCTTTTGCAAATCGCGCCGGTGCAATGAGAGTTTAGCGATGAGGGAACTAGATCTATTCGCGTTTATTGTACGCCGTCGCTTTTGCGCTCTTTGTCTTTGCTGCGGGCTGCATGTCGTGGGAGGAGGGCTGGAAGTACATCGCACCGCCGCGGCAGAGCGGCGAGATTGATGCGCTGCTGGCTAAGTGTAAAGAACAGATCGGCCGGGCGAACAACAGAAAAGAAGTGGAGGAATTGATCGCCACTTATGAGGCCATTTTGATCGTCGATCCGGCGCATTACGAGGCGCTTTGGAGCCTTGGTCGCTATTACATCATGGGCTATGCCTATGCCAGGAACACCGAGGAAAAAACAATCTATTATATGGAGGCGATTAAATATTCCGAGCGGGCAATGTACACCCAGTCGCAATTTAAAGACCTGGTCGACAGCGGCGAAACCGTGTGGGATGCTTGCCGCGCGCTGTCGAAAAACGAGATGGCGGCCATGTGCTACTGGTATACGGGCGTGGGCACGTATTGGGAAGAATGCCTGGGTGGGTTTGGCAAATTGTGCAATTTGCACTGGGTAGAGAGAGTGGATAAGGTGACGACAAAAATGCTCAACACAGATCCGCAATGGGGAGGCGGACTGCCTTATTTCGGCCGGGCACTGTATCACATCACCTTGCCGCGTTTGCGAGGCGGCGACATGGAGCAGGCCGAGGCACTGTTAAACAAAGCGTTTGCCGCAGGGCCCAACTGGCTTTATACGCGCTGGGGCAGGGCCAAATATTACCACGCCGAGAATAAAAATAAAAAGGCGTTTATAGAGGATTTGCAGTGGTTAACTGCCCAGGATCCGTCTGCGGCCGACAGTCCCTATCCCTGGAATGTCTATTACCAGGCAGATGCGCGGGATATGCTGGCGCATATAGAGGATAGATTTTAGAGATCTCTATGGCGATCCGACGTCAAAATGGAGGAGAAAATGGATACTATATTCTCAGCCGATCCCCATTTTGTCCATCGCATTGACCCGGTCATATGGACTTTTGGATCGGTAGTGATATACTACTATGGACTCGCCTATTCGCTGGGATTTTTGGGGGTCTATTGTGGTTTGGGCGGCAGAGAGACAAGCTTGGTTGGAATGTGGAGGAGGTCTGCGATTTATCTATTATGTCCATAGTTTGCGTTTTGGTTTTTGGCCGGGCCTTTGAGATCGTCATTTACGAATGGGGTTATTATGCATATCACCCGTCTGAAATTTTTAGTTTCTGGCACGGGGGCATGGCCTCGCACGGCGTCCTCCTGGACGGTGTGGTGGGCGTGTGGCTCTTCAGCCGCTGGCGCGGCAAGAACTTTGTTGAGGCGATGAACGAACTGACCATTCCGGCCGCGTTTTTTCTGGGGCTGGGCAGGGTTGGCAATTTCATCAACGGGCAGATATACGGTTACGAGACGGACGTGTGGTGGACGGTGAAGTTCCCCGATGCGGAGGGGGTCAGGCATCCGTTGGTGCTCTACGAATCCGCAAAAAATTTTGCCATCATACCCATATTGTTGGCGGTGCGAAAAACGTCGTTTGCAAGCGAGGGCAAGCTAATGGCCCACTTTGTTTTTTGGTACGGTTTCTTGCGCTTGTTCACCGATTATCTTCGCGACTATCGCAATGAATTTCTGGGCATTGGGACGGGTCAGTATTTTAACCTCTTTATGGCGGCGTTGGGCCTGGCGCTCTATATCTGGTTCGCGCGGCACGGTGAGCGGCGAGGGGCGGCGGCAAAGTCTGTTTACAGCACTGTAGAAATAAATCGCGTGCGCTTGAACCTGAAGAGGAGCGCTTTTGTTTTTTCTTGCTCTTCTCACTCACCATTCCAAGCAGCTGGACGCAGGGGGTGCTGAAGCAGTACCGCGAAAGGCAACAAAGCCAAACGGAAGAGGTAGCTGCCGATGTGCAGATTGTTGCCGTGCGCGACTAATGCAAAAACCTGTTGATGAAGCGATGGAAACGCATTTGCCAGTAAGCGATGTTGACGGGAAAGATCATTCTGGGATCGAAATTGGGGTTGCCGATTTTGCCCATGGTGGACAAGTAGTGGATGTGTTCGGCAATCGACAGGGTGCACCCTTGACGTGCACTCAGCGGGAGGATCTGTGTTTAAAAGCGCGCCAGAGCGTTTTTATGTTTTTTAAGAGCATATCGTTCGAGCGAGTTTTTGTCTCATCTATGTCCCGGTAGTTCTTGTAGCTGCTCTCGATGGCGATGTTCTCACCGTCGATTTTCCCTTTCCAGCTGGTACAATTGCCGGCAAAGATCACTTTCTCCCCCTCTTTGAGGTCGAGCGGCCCTTCCACTTTTCCCACGACGTAGCGGATCTTTTCCATCCCTTGTTCTGCGTTGGGATAATACGGTTTTAATATGTGCATTGCCTCCTGGAGTGCTCCGGGACATCCTCCCCAGCAGTAGTCGGACGAGTGCTGTTCTGGGAATGTACCGACAGTGCAGGAAATGTGACTGTCGCGCTCGAAATACGCGTCAATACGGCCCCGGCAAATTTCAAACCCTCTGGTTTTTTGGCGCACGGCTGCAAGCGGAAAATCGCCCGCAATATCAATCTCATCGAGGTCTATGGGGCCAAAGCCGCGCTCCGCCGCTAAGCGCAGGTGGACCAGGTCGTTGGGATTTACGTGTACCATGTGGCAACCCACGGTGTCGACGGCGCACGAATTGGTGCCCATTAGAAGCCGTCTTAAAATTGCGCGTTTTTCGCGCGTCTTTTGAGTAAGAGATGAAT
>CAXGRO010000469.1:0-4949 GCA_964012055.1 uncultured bacterium | reverse complement strand
GAAATCATCACCATGTGACACCCGTTCTCAAAAACCATTTCAAACGTCGCCGTCGACTCCCGGTTCCAGGTCGTGGCCGGCGGCCGATAAGCGTGCCCGTACACCTCCACCACCGGCTGCCCCATCATCGAAATAAGCGAGTCCACCTCGTGCACCGTCATCTGCCAGATCTGCGAATAGGGCGAGTCCGGGTACTCGCCGCCGCGCGCCTTATACGAATACATATGCCCCGTCTGCGGCTGGCCCAAATCGCCCTCCGCCATCAACCGCCGCACCGTGCGCTGCCCCGGCAAATAGCGCCACTGCTGCGTGACGACAATTTTAAGACCGCGCGCCTCGGCAGCGCGCAGCAATTTCTTGGCCGCCGCCAGCGTATTGGCAAAGGGCTTTTCCACCAGAATGTGTTTGTCCACCGCCAGCGCCTGCTCAATCAGCGCCTCGTGGGTGCGCGCCCAGGTCGCCACCATCACGCCGTCGCACCCCGACTGCGCCAGGGCTTCGTCGTACGCAGTGTACCCCAGATCTTCGGACAACTCAAACGAATCGAGCGCTTCCTTGAGCCGCGCCTCGTCAAGGTCCACCACACCGACCACTTCGTATTGTTCGGGGAGCGCCAGAAAACTGCGGAGGTGGGAGCGGCCGCGGCCGGCGCCCACGACAATCATGCGCAGAGGGTCTGCCATAAATTTCTTTCCTCATCTACTGGTTAAAATTAAAAACGGCGAGCCGACAAATAGTTAATGTAAAGAAGAAGCGCTTTACCCCAAACAACAACCTTCCATTAAGGCGCCCTTGAAGCCACAATCCGGGCAGTTTACCTTTTCCGTCGGGCTGTGCCCCTGCAAAGCGAGCCTATAAAAAATCTTGAAATGCACCCAGCTCGCCGTTTAGAGGAGATGGCCATGATCGCTGACCCTTTGCTGCGGTCCGAAGACTGGGACTTTGACGTGCCCATGACGGACGAGCAGAAATTCATTTTTGACCTCAAAGGCTGGCTGCTGGTACCGGGCGTCCTCACCGAGGAGGAATCCGCGCTGCTCAGAGAGCACGTCCTGCAATTAAAAGAGGAATATGGCGACAAGGATAACAATTACACACCCAGGCGCTGGGAGATGCCGTCCCAGGCGCTGTTCGACCACCCGGTTGTGGTGGGGGTGCTGCGCGAGGTGTTGGCCGGCGACCCTGGTCCAGACTGTTACGGATTCCGCTGCGAAAGCAGTATGCCCCGGGCGCGCACGACCGATTACGAGGGACTGCCACCCCACGGCGGCGGCGACATTGGCCCCCTTGCCTACAATTGCCACAACGGCCGCATCTACAGCGGCCTGACCCGCGTTGTGTGGGAATTAAACCCGGTGGAGGAAGGCGACGGGGGCACTCTGCTGATGTCGGGTTCGCACAAGGGCAACTTTGGCATACACAAAAACCACATGGATTTTGACTCGCCCATGTTTGAAAGTTATACCTGCCCGCCCGGCTCGGTGCTGTTTTTCACCGAGAGCCTGTGCCACGCCGGCCCCTTGTGGACCAATAGCGAGCGCCAGCGCATCAGCATCTTCAATTGCTACGGCCCCGCCCTGGCCCAGTTTCACAAAACCAACCTGTCTGCCGACATTGTCGCGGCGATGCCGCCCAAACGGCAAACCCTGTTCCGCGGGGTGTGGCAGGCCGACTTTGGCCAGGGCAGCTCGAACAATTACTTTGCCGCCGAGAACCTGGCCCAATAGTGTGGCCAAAACCGGCGCGCGGCACTGCCTTCCAACCCGCTGGGAAGAATACGTGCAGCGTCTTTACTTGAACAACATCATCCGCCGCATCTGCACGTAGTCGCCCGCCCGCAGGCGATAGAAATACACCCCGTTGCCCACCAACTGCCCCGACCCATCGCGCCCGTCCCACACCGCCTCGTGCCCAACGGCTGACCGCTCGCCGGCCACCAGCGTCCGCACCTTCTGCCCCAGCAAGTCGTAGACATCCAACCGCACATCTACCAACTGCGGCAACTCAAAGCGGATCGTCGTCGACGGGTTAAACGAGTTGGGCATATTGGCGTGCAGCACCGGCGTCGACGGCAAGGCCGAAGAGATCAAACCGCCCGTCGCCACCACCCCTTCCACCGCGCCGTCGTTAAACGCAGCCCGAACGAGCTCCACCGCCGTGGGCCCCACCCCGTAGACTCGCAGCAACTCGCCCAGATCGGACACACTCTGCGGATCGGCAAACACCACGCGCAAGCCTTCGTCCGTCGGCCGCGCTGCCTGCAAAAACGCATTCAGCTCCGCCCCCATTTCCACGCGCCCTGCGATGCCGGCCAGCACCACCTCGCCCGCAACGATGTCCGAGCGCTCCTCGGCCACCACGCTTATGTAGCCCACCCCCGGCACCAGCGTCAGCAAACGCCGCTCAATGCTGCGCTTGGGCGCAGACGACGGCGTGCCCTGTGGGTGGTTGCTCGACGCCGGATCCTGCACCGGGAAGGTAGCGATCAAACCGACGCGCTTTTGCAGGATAAACGACGCGTCAAACGGCGTAGGCGTAATGCCCGAGCCCACCGGATCGATGTCGACATTGGCCGCTTGCTCGTCGATGGGATTGGCCAGCGCATCGAGCACGTGCACCAACACCTTAGCCGCGTCAAAGGCTTGCAACGTCTCGTTGTCGTCGGCGTCGCCCCACGGGTCAATCACGCCAACCCGTCTGCGTTGGTGAAGGTAACAAAATGCGTCCCGTCGTAACGGCTCACGCCCCTTCCGGACGTCCCGAACCACATATGGCCGGCCCGATCCTCCAGCATGGACCACACTCTTTTGCTCCCTAATCCATCCTCCTCGATGAAAGTCAAAAACTCCACGCCGTCGTAGCGACAGACACCAGCTGACTTGGCCGCAAACCACAGATGGCCGGCCCCATCTTCGACGATAGCCTTTATAGGAGCATCCGGTAAACCATCCAGGACACCAAAACTCTGCCACGCACCCTGGCGAAACCCCGGACCGGCTTCTACCCCCGTGCCCGCACCGGCCGGTGCCGCGTAAACTCCAAAGGCATAGCGCAAGAGCGGCGCGGTCTCGCCGAGTTCTGCCGCAGCGGTAGAGTGAGGATCGTCGAACTCCATTCCCTCCGCGTGCGCTGTCTCTAACGGCGCGGCCAGAACTTTGCCTATCTGTTCCAACACTTCTTGCCTGGCTGGATCGGCATGCAGGGCTTGTTCCCGTTCGATAATTTCGGCCGCAGAATCTAGCGCGAACAACCGACTGAAAACGCCGACCACGCCGACGCGATCGGGTTTTTGCCCCTCCACCAGACCGTGTTTATTCAGAATTGGCACGAGCGCCTTGGCATAAAACCCCTCGAGCTCGTCCATCCGCTCGGCCGCCACCCAAAAGGACAATCTCGCCAGCGCAGTCATCGTCGGTACAACTCTCCTATTGTTCCAACATCACTTCAGCCATCTCTTTGACTTCTTACAAGAGAGGCTATACCATATTTAATTCGCAAGCATCTCCCCGGACACGGTCAAGTCGCCGCTATGGTTAATGTCCTGGAGGAGACGGACGCCTGGCTATACGACCAAACGCCAATGGCAACGCATCAAAACCTCCGGGACTACCCGAATCGTATCCGATGGATGTTAATCAAGGGTGCCTGCCTGTTAAAGTGAAAATTTACTCCCGAGACATAAGCAAACTCCCCACCCCCAGTCAACCCCATTCGGCATTGCATCCCCCCCCATTTTCCTTATCTTCTACACCAGTTCAACACGAATATCCCAAGCGGAATCAATCACCCCCTTTACATAGCGGAGCCCTACTATGTGCGGCATAGCAGGCATCTTCTACAAACAACAAGACCACGAACAAGACATCGGCCAGGCCCTAATCCAAATGCTCTACGGCTGCCAGCACCGCGGCCGCGACTCCACCGGCTTCGCCCTCTACCACGAAGCCGCCGCCGACCAACTCATGCTGCGCTTTTTAGTAGGCGAAGGCGCCGAAGCCCAGGGAACCATCGACCACATAAAGGAAATATTACAAGAATACAACGCCACCATCGTCCAAGAAGAAACCATCGGCAACAACTACCGCGTGCGCGTCATCTTCACCGGCGACATCCAGGCCTTCTCCTACGCCCTCGACCACGCCGCCAAAGTCATCTCGGTGGGCTCCAGCCTCGAAATCATCAAAGACGTGGGCGACGCGCACGAAGTCGACGAACGCTACCACGTGCAGGATTCGCCGGGCACCCACGGCATTGGTCACGTGCGCCTGGCCACCGAGTCCGATGTAAAACCCGAAGCCGCCCACCCCTTTTGGGCCACCGGCTTTGCCGACATCGCCATCGTGCACAACGGCCAGATCACCAACTACTGGAAAATGCGCCGCGCTTTAGAGAGCAAGGGCTTTGAATTTCGCACCGAAAACGACAGCGAACTCATCGCCGTCTTCTTGGCCGAGCGCCTGTCGCAGGGCACCTCCCTCGAAGACGCCCTGGCCCAGAGCATCGAAGAGCTCGACGGCACCTTCTCCTTTTTAGTCTCCACCAAAGACGAGCTGGGTTTTGCCAAAGACCACCTGGCCGCCAAACCCATGGTCAAATACGAGAGCGACGAGCTGGTCGCCATCGCCTCCGAAGAAGTGTCGCTCAACCGCCTCTTCCCCGGCCAGACCATCTCCATCACCGAACCCCTTCCCGGAACCTACTTCACATGGTCCAAGTAGACCTCGCCGCCCTCAGCGTCACCGAGGCCAACCGCACCATGCACCAGTTGGCCGAACAAGGCCACGACCTCGAAGTGATCAACCCCGACGCGCGCCACCACATTGGCGTCGGCCTCGTCGCCCCGGTCAACGTGCACATCCGCGGCTCGGCCGGCTACTTTTGCGCCGGCTTGTCCGACGGCGCCCGCTTTGAAGTGGACGGCAACACCGGCTGGGGCCTGGCCGACAACA
>CAXGRO010000468.1:0-4963 GCA_964012055.1 uncultured bacterium | reverse complement strand
CGGCCCAACTCTCTCACAGCCGCTGTGCGGCTGTGAGTCCCGGCCGCCCTTTTTCCCGGCCCGGCCCCCACAAAACACCGCCGGCAAGACCCCATCCCCTTACGCCTGTGAACATATGGATTATTAACTGCGCTAGGTTTGGTACTTTGCGATATGGGTAATTCTCAGGGGAGGAGTAAACATATTTTGGGTAGAGGTGTTGGGATTGTTCTGTTGGGGATTTGGGTTCTGGGGGTTGGCTGCGGCGGCGATTTGCCCGAGCCAGAGAGTCGCGGGGCTAAATTGTACGAGAAGAATTGTTCGGGGAAGGGGTGTCATGCGCCCATTTCGCCGCGGCGCGGGGGCAAGCGCTATTGGGATGCGCAATACGAGCGCATGAAGCCGATGATGCGGCAGCAGGGGGGGGCGTTGCCCAGTGTCGAGGAGGAGAGGGAGATCCTCACCTATTTGCACCGCCACGCCCAGTCGAGCAAGGGCAAAGAATGAAGCGCTTGCCGCGGTGGGTCGGGCTACTTGCGCTGGTGGTCGCCTGCGGGGGCTGGGGGCAGGGCAATACAGAACCTGCGGGCGCCTATACCGTGCGCCACTATAACCCGCGCATTCAGCAGGGCATTGATCTCATTTACAGTCTGCGCTACGCCGAGGCGGAAGCGTATTTTGCGGACATCATCGCCGCCTATCCCGACAACCCTGTAGGGCATTTCTTTTTGGCCATGGTGGGCTGGTGGCGGGTGCTCATCGACCTGGAGGACCGCAGCCACGACGAGGCGTTCTACGCATTGTTGGAAAAGTGCATTAAAGTGTGCGACGCGCGTTTGAAGAAAGACCCGCACGATTTTGACGCCATTCTTTTTAAGGGAGGGGCCATAGGTTTTCGCGGTCGCTTGCGCGGCGATCGGCACCAGTATCTCAAGGCGGCGCGCGACGGTATGCGCTGCCTACCGCTGCTGGGCGCCAGCCAAAAACTGGAACCGAGGAATAAAGACATTCTCTTTGGCCAGGGCGTTTACAATTATTTTGCCGAGGCCATTCCCGAGCGCTACCCGGTGGTGCGGCCGGTGATGTGGTTTTTGCAAAAGGGGGATCGGCAAAAGGGGCTGGAGCAGCTCAAAGAAGTGGCGGAGAGTGGGCACTACGCGCGCACCGAAGCGGCGTATTTTTTGGCGCGCATATACCGCATATTTGAAAAAGACAAATACTCGGCGCAGACCTACCTGGAGCAGCTCTACGCGCGCTACCCCGACAACGCCCTGTTTCACCGCTATCTGGCGCGCAATTTGGTCGAGTTGGGACAGTGGAAACGAGGGGTTGCCCTTTACCAAGGAGTCATTCGGCGCAGCGAGGCGGGGCAGACCGGTTACCACGTGCGCGGCCACATGGAGGCACTCTACCACCTGGGCAAGTTTGCCCTCTATCGCTACCAGTTGGGCCTGGCTGCAGCGCGTTTTAAGGAGGTCGGGCGTTTGGGAGCTGGGTTAGATGATGCGGAGGAAAACGCCTTTGCGGTGATGTCGCGCCTGATGCTGGGCATGACCTACGACGCCCAGGGCAAGCGGCAGGATGCGGTGGTTTGCTACGAGCGCGTCGAGAAGATGGAGGAGCACGGCGACAGCCGCAATCTGGCGCGCAAGTATTTGAAGGAGCCCTATCGGGGGCGGCGCTGAAGCTGGCGCCAGAGGGCATCAATTATAAGCTTGTGCAGATCTACACCTGTTTGCGGCCACGCGTCAGCCAAATGGATTTGTAATGGCTGGTTTCTAGAATAGCCTGGCGTTAATCCATTTGAGCTACTTTGGCGATTTCGTCGTTGTAGATGTGCAGCAAATCCTGGTACGTTATATATCCCAAGAAAGTCTCGCCGTTTTCTTCGCGCCGCAGGATGGGCAGTTTGTCAAAACTGCTTCTGAACAATTTTTCCATGGCCACGTGCAGGTCGTCGTCTTCGTAGAGGGGATCGTAGCCCTCGGCCAGCACGTCTTCTATGAGAATGAGGTTTTTGAGAAATTCGTCGTCGGGCAGTTCCAAATCGTCCAGGCGAATCATGCCGCGCAGGCGCTCCTCGCCGTCGAGCACTACAAAGTGGAGGTGGCCAATTTTTTTGCTCAGGGCGTTGAGCGAGAAGTAGGGCATTTCGTTGTGGACTACCGCTTCGGAGGTGTTGTGCAGGCGCGGCAAGACGTCGGAGACGCGCAGGTTTTGAAGCACGTCCATGGTGAAGTGTTTGAGGTGGGCCGGCGAGTGGAATTTGTTCTGCACTTGGTTGCGGTATATGGAAAAACGGCGGGCGAAGATGAGGGCTATGGCGCCGACCACCATGAGCGGCGGCAGCAGTTCGTAGCTGCCGCTCATCTCGCCGACAATAATGAGGGCGGCCAGCGGCGTGTTGGCCACGGCGCCAAAAAAGCTGGCCATGCCCACCACCACGTAGGCAGCCGGTTGCTGGACGATATCGGGGAAGTAGTGCTGGCCCGCCAGGCCCACGGCGCCGCCCAGCATGCCGCCGATAAAGAGGGAGGGGCCGAATAAGCCGCCCGAGCCGCCGCTGGCCGCGGTGCAGCAGGAGGACACGGCTTTTAAAAAGGCCAATAGGAGCAAAATGCGCAGGCCGAGCTGGCCGTTGATGCCCGCCTGTAGGACGCCAAAACCGCTGCCCAAGATGCGCGTGTCGAGCAGCGCCATCAGGCCCACCAGCAAACCGCCCAGCGCCGCCAGCAGGTAGGAGGGCAGGCGCAAGCGGCCGAAGAAATGCTCGCGAAAAAATTGCAGCATTTGCACGTAGAGGATGCCCGCCAGGGCGCAAACGGCGCCGAGGGCAAGGTAGAGAAACAGTTCGCGCACGTCGGTGAAATAGAGCGGTGGAATGGCAAAAATGCGCGAGAACCCAAAGAGCCACATATAAACTGAGTAAGCGGTAAAAGAGCTGATGACGCAGGGGATGAGGGCATCGCTCTCAAAGTCTTCGCGGTAGGGCACTTCAACGCTGGTGAGAGCACCGCCCAGCGGGGCGCGGAAAATGGCGCCCACGCCACCGGCGACGCCGGCCAGCAATAGAATGCGGCGCTGCTCTGTAGACAGTTTGAGCAGCGTCGCCAGCCAACTGCCCAGGGCGCCGCCGATTTGGGTGACGGGGCCTTCCCTGCCGGCCGAACCGCCGCTGCCCAGGGTGAAAATGGTGGCCAGCGTTTTTATGGGGACGACGACGGGGCGGATGATGCCGCGGCGGTTGTGGAAGGCGTCGATCATGGCGTCGGCGCCCGGCCCCGCCGCTTCGGGAGCCCAGCGGTATACCAGCAGGCCGCCGATTAGGGCGCCAATGGCGGGCAATAAGACGAGGATCCACAGGTGGAAGTTGGCCGCGGGGTCGCCTAAAAAAGAAAAATCAAAGGTGTTGGCGCCCGCCGCTTTGGGCATGGCAAATCCCGCCAGTTTTTTCATAAAAACAAAGTGGACTAGTTCAAGGCCGTAGGCAAAGAGGGCGGCACCCAGGCCGGAGAGGACGCCGACCAGGATGCTGTAGAGATAGATGCGCGAGGCATTGACCCCCAAATAATTCTGCAGGAATTGTCCCAGGCGGGTGTGGGGCTTGGGGGCGGTTTCAGTCATGCGGTTCTACCTCGTTCCACTGGCGCAGTATTTCGAAGACGGCGACGGCGCAGGCGGCGGCGACGTTGAGCGAATTTTTATAACCGTACATGGGAATTTCGATCAATTGGTCGCACTGCTCCAGCACGGCGGCGCTGACGCCCAGCGCTTCGTTGCCCAAAACCAGGGCTACGGGCTGGGGGTAGCACACGGCGGCGTAGCCGCTGCTGTGCGAAGTGGTTTCCAAGGCCCAGACGGGGATGCCTTCTGCCTTGAGAGATTCGACGGCGGCGGTGGTGGTGTCGAAGTGGGCGGTGTCTATATAGTCGAGGGTGCCTAAAGCTGTCTTGTCGAGTTTGGGGTGGGGCGGGTGGGCGGTGTAGCCGCAGGTGAGGACGCGGGCTAGGCGGCCGGTGTCGGCGGTGCGGAAGATGGAGCCCACGTTAAAGGCGCTGCGCAAATTGTCGAGCACCAGGTGGATGGGGTGTTTGGGCAGGCGGCGGTATTCGTCCAGGCTCAGTTGGGCGTCGTGGTTGCGCACGGCAAAGGTGGTTTCCTTGCCGTAATTGCCCGGTTCGAGCCACTTCATGCGCCCGCCACTCCTTCGAGGGGTATGGCTACCCCCTGCGCTGCCGAGCGCTGCCCCGCTTCGAGCACGGCCATGACGGCGCGCACGCTCTCGGGCCGCACCGCCAATTTTTGGCGGTCTTGCAGCGCTTCGGCGATGTTTTCGTAAAAGGAGCGCCAGCGCCCGGGCACGGTTTCTAGTACGGTTTCGGCGTTTTGGCCAGCCTCCTGAGTATGGAGTCGGGCGCGCTGCGCTGGGTCTTGGCGGGCGGCGTCGATGTCGCCGGCAATCATGGCGGCCTCCTGCGGGTCGAGGCCCTCTTTGACAAAGGAGCCTTTGGTGCCCAGCACGTACCAGCAAGGTTTGCTGGGGCGCATCAGCGACGAGGTGTTGATGTGGGCGTCTACCCCGTTGGCAA
The DNA here is from genome assembly GCA_964012055.1 of uncultured bacterium. Classification (GTDB taxonomy): domain Bacteria; phylum Latescibacterota; class UBA2968; order UBA8231; family UBA8231; genus CAXGRO01. The sequence continues at coordinate 395 of CAXGRO010000468.1, read as the reverse complement.
AGGTGATGATGCAGTGGGCGTGGTCCTCTACATCGGTCTGCCAGCCGCCGGAAAAGAAGCGGGCGTAAACTCGCTCCACCGGGGCGGGCACCAATTGCAGCGCCTGGTCGATGAGATGGGCGCCCAGATCGAAGAATTTGCCGCCGCCGTGCTGGTGCTCGCTGCGCCAGCCGCGCGGCAGGCCGTATTGCCCCCAGGCCATTTCGAAAAGGAAGGGCTCGCCGAGCAACCCCTCTTCGAGGACCCGGCGCAGGGTAAGGTAGCCGCCGTCCCAGCGCCGGTTTTGGAAGACGCTAAAGAGGCGGTCGCAGCGGCGGCTGGCCTCCAGCATGGCGTCGGCCTCTTGCAGGTTGAGGCACAGGGGTTTGTCGGTGACCACGTGTTTGCCGGCCTCC
>CAXGRO010000467.1:0-4974 GCA_964012055.1 uncultured bacterium | reverse complement strand
TGCATTGCTAGCATTTCGCTCTTGGTCGGCGGCATCGGCATTATGAACATCATGCTGGCCTCGGTGCTGGAACGCACCCGCGAAATCGGCATTCGCCGCGCCATCGGCGCTCGCCGCCGCGACATCATGGCGCAATTTGTCACCGAGGCCCTGCTGGTCAGCCTGATCGGCGGCGTCATCGGCATTATGCTGGGCTACATCATTCCCGAGATCATCACGCTCTACGCCGACTGGCGCACTATCGTGCAGCCCTGGACCATTGCTCTGGCTTTTGGGGTGTCGGCCGCCATTGGCATTGGTTTTGGCATTTATCCGGCGCGGCAGGCGGCACTGCTCAATCCCATCGATGCCCTGCGCTACGAGTGATGGCTTTTTAGTCGGCGCTTTGCCTGGGACGCGGTTAGGGGGGACCTCGCCGCTCAGCGATCGTTGGCGTAGAATTCATGGCGTTTGAAAGTACAATTAGCACAACTTACCAGTAGGCTATGGCCTCGGCGATTTCTCCCAGGTGGCGGCCGTCCCAGGTCACGTCGGCCGTCAAGGTCAGCGAGTGGGTGGTGAATTGTTTTGGAAAATTCGCCGTGACTTTATAACTCTCTGTAACGCCAGGGGCTATGCTCAACTCCGCCTCGCGCTCACTGAGTTCCACTCCTTCTGTCGCTTTAAAACTTAAAGTGCAGTTCTTTGTCTCTTCCTGGTGATTCTTCACCCTCACCTCAAAATCTACAGAGGCCTCCGGCTTTATGCGCACCTTATAGGGATAAAACTCCACCCAGTGCGGGTCCATGCCCAAATTGGCGTGCGGCTGGTCGATAAGGCCTTCGAATAACTGGCTCCAGCGCTCCATCCACTGCGTCCAGCGCTGCACCTGATCGGAGCGGCAATCCACTCCCCCGCCGTGGCCGGTCAGCAAAATATCTGGGTCGCGCTCCACAATTTGCTGTGGCATATCGCGGTAGCTGCTGACCGGGGTGCGGTTTTTGGGGATGAAGGAGTGGATGAAATCGCGCTTTTGTCTAAAACCCAAACCCGAGAGATTGTCGCCAATAGCCAGAAATTTGACGCCGTCGGCCGCAAAAGTAATCAGGTGGTGGTAGAGTGTCTGGCCGGGAAACTGCTCGATGGTAAACTCGATGCCGCGCCATGCAAAAGGCTCACTGCGCCCCACCACCTGGTTCACTTTAGTCTGGTGCGACACCAAGCAGGGCATGTCATAGCGCTCGGGGTGCTCAATGATATCCTTTAGCTCCGGCGAGCAGGCCACTTTAGTGCCGTAGCGCAATTGCAGCGCCGGCAAGCCCGCCAGGTGGTCGTCGTGGTAGTGGGTCGGCAAAAACCATTCCACCTGGGTAATGCCCAATTCGCTTTCCAGATATGGCGTCAAATGGTCGATAAAGCGGTGCGGGTTGGCGCCGATGGGGGCGTTGGACGTATAACCGCAGTCGATAAAGAGAGCGTGCCCATCGCCGTCGCGCACTATATAGGTGTTGGCCCCCGAGTTGGTCACCTCAAAAACGTTTTCCGACAGCGCCCTGAATTGCGGCCGGTAGTACTCGTACTTCACGGCGTAGAACAATTCGTAGATCTCCTCCAAAGCGCGCTGCAGTGCAGCAAAGGCCTCTTCCTCAGCCGCAAAAGGCGCCCCGTGCCCCGGCAATATCATATCCACCCCCAGGCCGCGGGCATTTTCCAAACTCTCCAGCAAATTGACGTGCCCCTGAAAGTCCATGTAGCGCCATTGATTCCAAAAATATTCCCGCACCTTGCCCGGCGCCGAGAGCAAATCGCCGCAGGCAAAATAGCGCTGCCCGTCCAACTCAAAGAGATAACCCACCGAGCCAAAGGTGTGCCCCGGCAGCGGCACCACCTCCAACTCGCAGCCGCATGCCGTCAGCCGCTCGTAGTCGCCAACAAACTGGCCGTCGACATCGTCCAGCGCACTAAACCCCGGAAAATAAGACGTGTAATTGTCAAACGTATCGTAGGATGCCCGCAGCAAATCAGCCTCGGCAAAAAAGCGCTTCTCGGCAAAGGGCACGCCGACCTCTATGCCCGCCTTACCCCACACCGCCGCCGCGCCGCACTGATCGCGGTGAAAATGCGTTAAATAGAGTTGCCGCAGCGACCCCACTCCGCTCTCCTGTGCCACTCGATCCGGCGTCAACCCGCCGCAATCTATAACAACCCCCCCGTCCTCGCCGGCAATCACATACGTGCTGCAGGTATCTTCCACCCAGTAAAGTCGCTCGCCAATCTGCTGCATTGTCTTCTCCTCAACCAATCTCTTTTAAAGTGAATGCCCCATCGCCCCGCTCCCGAGGATAACCCAAACCGTGTTGCACGTAGCGCACCTCGTCCAGCACCACGTCGCGGCGAATGTGGCTGTGCCCAAAGACGTGAATTTGCGCCCCCAACTGGCGCACCTGTGTTTCTATAGAGTTGCACCCGGCCACCCGAGGCAGCCCCTTGAAGCGTAAAACCTCGCGCTGCGGCAATAATTCAGCACGAGGCAAAAAGTGGCTAAACGAAATAGTCTCTGCGCCGCCCGTAGGCATGTGGCCTTCATTTAAGCGCGCAAAAAAATGCGACAGCGGCCCCAGATCTTGTGGCCAGCGGCAATGGTGGAAATCTCCCCACCCTTCCAGCACCGCCTCGTCCTCCCATTCCTCTGTGTCAAACGCCGCGTCGTACCATGAAAACAGCGGCACAATGCGGTACTTCTCCACCTGCGCCGCCCGCGTCTCCACCCCCAATTCGCCGCACAATTCCACAATGCGATGAAATTTGTCGAGCGAATCCCATCTCTTATCGTCGCGCACCCACAATTCGTGATTGCCCGGCACGTAGAACAACCGCGCAAACTTGCCGCGCAGCAAGTCTAACGTGGCCGCCAATAAATCCAGCTTGTGCGTGACATCGCCGGCCACAATCAACACATCTTCCCTCAAATCGCAATCCGATAAAGCCGCCAGATAATCCCAATTGTCGCGGTGATCGCTGTGCAGATCGGATGTGGCAAAAACGCGCATATCTTCTAAATTTCCCATTTCCACAGATTGTACATCGCAAAACCCGCCGTTGAGCCGCCCGCCCTATCTTGCAAAACACCCATCCACCTTGTCAATACACACATAAGCACTGGACACATGCTCCTACTTATTGTATTCTTTCTACCTCTTTCTGCAACAGCACACCACAAGGAGCCAACCCATGTCAGAAGACACCCGCGTATTTGTCGGCGATTACACCCGCAAAGAGTTCCGCGAGCGCCTCGCCGACGGCACCTTTAAAGCCGCCATTGTACCCACCGCCGCCACCGAACAGCACAACGAACACCTCGAAATGATCCACGACACCCTGCACGCCACCTACATGGCCGAGCAGGCCGCCAAACGCCTGCACCCCCAGGTGGTGGTGGCCACCCCCATAGGCGTTGGCGTCTCCGAGCACTGGATGGCACACAAGGGCACCCTCACCGTGCGCCAGGAAGTCTTTTGCGAATACGTCTACGACGTCTGCCACTCACTGCAGCGCGCCGGCATAGAAAACATCCTCATCCTCAACGGCCACGGCGGCAACGTCAAACCGCTCATGCGCCGCATTGACGAATACCGCGAAAAACTGGGCGTCAACCTGCGCTTCCAGTCCTACTGGGACGTCTACGACCCGGCACTAGTGAAGGACACCATGGAAAAAGAAGCCCTGCCCGGCCACGCCTGCGAATACGAAACTTCCACCATGCTGGTGCTGGCCCCCGAGCGCGTCCACGCCGCCGACATCGACAACGAAGCCGCCGCCCTGGGCACCAAAGAAAAAGGCGAAAAACTTATTGAGCCCGCTATCGCCGGCGTCGCCGAAATCCTGCGCAAGATGATCGCCGGCGAAGACATCGACCAGCCGCCCGTCACCTTTCGCTCCCACGGGCGCCGCCACATGATCACCGGCGAGACCGTCTAGGGCGTATTCAGTCAACGGCCCGGAGGCTTTGCTATTTCGGGCCCATACTACTTATTTAGTCTACCCATCGCTCCGTACCCGAAAGGCCCAATATGGTGCGTTTTAAGAAGGAAGTCATCGAGCAATTGCTCGATGACCGCAAAGAAAATCTCAATCCGACGACCTACCAGCACATTCGCAAGACCATTGAGCAGGGCGCCAACAAACTCGACGCCTACGCCCTTTCCAACCTCTGCCGCGACCTGAAATGCCTCCCCAGCGACATTGTGGAGGCTGTGTGAACCCATCCAGAAAACTAGGACAAAAAAAAATGACCACCTACCGCGCCGCCGTCATCGGCCTGGGCCGCATGGGCAGCACCTTTGACGACGAAATGACCAAAGGCTATACCATTTTTGTGCCCTACTGCCACGCGCCCTCCTACGTGGCCGCCGCCAACATCGACCTGGTCGCCGGCGCCGACCCCCACGGCGAACAAGGCGCCATCTTCGCCGAGCGCTGGGGCCTGGGCCAGGACCACATCTACGCCGACTACCGCGAGATGATCGAAAAGGAAGACCTCGACATTGTCAGCGTCTGCACTACCGCCCGCATCCGCGCCCAAATAGTCCAAGATTTGGCCGCCGCCGGCGTCAAAGCCATCTGGGCCGAAAAACCCATCGCCCTCAGCCTGGCCGAAGCCGACGCCATGGTGGAGGCCTGCAAAAAATCCGGTACCGCCCTGGCCATCAACTGCGCCCGCCGCTGGAACCCCTACTACCTCGAAGCCCGCCAGTTCATAGAGGCCGGCGAATTGGGCGCTATTTTGCAGGTGACCGGCTACGGCCAGTGCGGCCTGTCGCACAACGGCAGTCATTTGATCGACGCGGTGCGCTACCTGGCCGGCGGCCAGGTGGAGTGGGTCTTTGGCGAAATCGTCTCCGACGAAGTCGCCGCCGGCGACGAAGACCCGCAGGGCAACGGTTACTTGGCCTTTGACAACGGCGTGCGCGGCTACGTGCGCGGCATGGCCTGCGG